>JAOUFX010000512.1 GCA_029857975.1 Deltaproteobacteria bacterium
GCCGATTTTCGGGGTCCCTCAAGCCCCAATTTTCAGACGCAGGACCCAAAGGAGATACAAACCGATTCTCCTTAAAAAAATCTATCCCCTGATAATTACAGTAGAAAGAAGAAGTACTCGTTTCCCATATAAACTTCGTCCTCCATCCGACATTTAACGCTTCCACCTACTGTTGAATCAAGTGATGCTTTAGGAATTAAAGATTACGGGAAGAAATTACGCATCCCGAGTCAATATATAAAACCCATATCGCAACTATTTCTAATGCGCTTGGAATGATGGGTAAATAGCAGTGAACGCAACTTTTTGCCCAAATGCTCCCCCCTATATATAGGGGGAAAAGGCGGTGCATTTCAGAATCTGCCTTATTTTTTAGCCGGAGTGCCCTCTCGGCATTTTGCGAGTCAGTTCTTCCATCAGCTCCATTTGGATTTCCTGGATTTCCAATAGCCTCTGCCATTGGTTCATAAGAAGATGGTCGATTTTCTCATGGAGATGACGAATCTCCAATTCTGCTTTCAAATTGATACTATAATCATGCTCGGATCGCAATCGATCCCTCGCCTCCTGGCGGTTTTGACTCATCATAATGACGGGAGCTTGGATTGCAGCAAGGCACGAAAGAAATAAGTTCAAAAGAATATAAGGGTACGGATCAAATGGCTTCCAAATTAACGCGAGCGAATTTATCGCAATCCATTGAAGAGGGAAAAAGAAGTTACCCAGTTGAACCTCCAAATCTAAAACAGGAAATCAAACAAACTTCCTTTTTGCCGTGAATATAACTTTGAATCAAGTATGCAAAAGAATAGCCCCTTATTTCTGCAAATATTTTAAATACAAAAAGCTCCTAAAATTGAACCATCTCCAGCAGCGAGACCCACCAAAATAAGCTGGGGGCGGCAACAGTCATTTGGGAAAGGAAATTGGATTTGGGGTTAGCGCCTCGAAAAACTTTACGAGCCCAACTATCTGCTCCATCGGCTTTGCAGCAGAAATTCATTCGTATTTCGTCGTCATGATCGGCTTTTGAATAGCCAGATTATTGGGATAATGTATTTTATTCTGATTTGGCGTGGATATGATAACAGCGAAAAGAGTTATATCGATCACTTTTCCTTCTATAGAGTTTTCCCCGTCCAATACCCGGACTTCCGAGCCAATTTTAAATGGGGAATGAATAAACAGAATAACCGCCGCCGTTATATTGCTCAAAATAGACCAGGAGGCAAAAAAACCAATTCCAGCAATTGTGAAAAAAGAGGCCATGAACAATGATATTCCGCTGAAGGAGATGCCCCATATTATAGCGATAGCAAGCAATAATAAGACGAATGAGGAGATATTATACAATTTCAAGACATAATATACACGATGTTCCGCTAAATTCTTTCTTTGGGCATGTTTTTCCGTGATTTTTTTTATGACGCGGCGGAGTATAAAATAAAAACCCAATGCAATGGCAGTAGCAAAAAAACTGAATTGATATTCCATAGTCGAGGCCCTTTCCTAACCCTTCTAAATTATAACCATTTCTTCCGCCTGAACAACCAGAATTCGGCAAATGCAATCCCGGCAAGAAGGATACAAACAATAAAAAAGCCCAGCCAAACTGAAAAAATTGCCCCTGATGATTGACCCAGACTTATGCCATAACGAAAAAAGGACTTCTCACGAAAATCGTTAAAGATGTTCCCTCCTCCATGTTTTATTCAAGAGGAGACGGATCAGCGAAAATGCAGAATTAAGCCCCCGATTTCTTAATAGCTCTGCAGAAGCCCGGGCAGTGCCCGGACTAAGGCCGAGAGTCGGAGGACGAACCTTAGTGAAGATCACTTGGGAGAATCGGACGTTCGGGGATAACGAAATTGGCTTTATTTTTCTTGCCCCTGCGAATGTATTGTATCGCTATCTTCTGCCCTACTTTAAAGGACTGGAAGATCTTCACTGCCATCTCCGGGCTGTTGATGGTTTTTTCGTTAATGTGAGTAATGATATCTCCGCCCAGCAAAATCTCCATACCGGCAATCGAGACGGGCAATGCTCCCCCCCTTAGCCCTGCTTTTTGAGCCGGGCTGCCGGGCTCTACGGTTTCGATTAAAAATCCCTCTGTGAGGGGAACATTTAAAATAGCTATCGCATCCTTTTCGACGTATTTCCCATTGATTCCCACCCACGGCCGGATAACCCGTCCTTCCTTTATTAATTCCGGAATCGTTTTCTTTGCCAGATTGATGGGTACGGCAAAGCCGATATTCTGGGCTTCGGATATCGCGGCGGTGTTTATGCCGATTACCTCCCCACATAAATTCACCAGCGGTCCCCCCGAGTTCCCAGGATTGATAGCCGCATCCGTTTGGATAAGAGGGAGCATCAGAGTCATCTTGGTTTCCTGGATAATGCGGTTCACGCCTGAAATGACCCCCCTCGTCAAAGTCTGCTCCAATCCAAGCGGATTCCCGATTGCAACGACCTCCTCGCCAATTTGTATTTTACTTGAGTCCCCCAAAGCGGTCTTGTGAAGATCCTTAGGGGCATTGGGGATTTTCAGAACTGCGAGGTCGTAAATCGGATCGGCTCCCAAGAGGATTACAGGATACTTCCGTCCGTCATCCAAGGTTACAAATATAGCCTGCCGCCCGAAGACAACATGAGAGTTGGTGAGGATGAGTCCTTCATCGCTGAAGATAAATCCGGAGCCAATGGCGGTATTAACCCGATTGTTTAACTTAAAAGGGTCGATGGAAATCGCGGAAATGAAAACAACGGCCGGAGAGACCTGCTTAAAGAGCTCGGGAAGCGGTTTGTTGCATGGCCCTGAGACCGTTGCCATCCCGACCGAGGATGTCAAAAGGAACCCAACAAAAATGGGCAAAGCAATCGCTTTTTTCATAGCCTCCTCCCCCTATTTTGCCGCAGTCGTCGCTTCTGAACTTGTCCAACTCTTTTCTTGTTGGCTTCAACGTACGGTTTTGTCAGGTCTCTTTCTTCCGCCATGAAGCCTCTGATGAATCCGGGGGATATATCGAAAATTTCCATGGCAATCTTCCCCCTATTCCCAATAGCGGATAACGTGCCACTATCCGCACTTTGCCAGAAGTTTTGATATCAAATGGAAAGCACAACTTCCCTATCGGGATTACTGATCGAAATCTACATCGATTCATAAAATTTTTCAACAAAAGTTTAAACCTAAAAAAGGCGATTCACCACAGAGGGCACAGAGGAAAATTAAGATAAAACAAGGAATGCTCCTTAAGGAGCTTCCCCCCTGCTTGGGCAGCCGCTTCCGATCGGCGGAAAAATCGATTTTCAGCGTATCTTGGGTTCAGGTCAGAACTGCACGCGTTGGGTCATGCCGCCGTCGCAAATCAGGTTGGTGCCGGAGATGAAGCTGGCGCGCGGGCTGGCCAGGAACACCACCGCGTTGGCCACTTCTTCCGGTGTGGCCATGCGGCCTGTGGGATGGCGATTCAGCGCTTGGCGGTAGCGGTCGGGATTTTTCCGCTCCATCAGGGCCCACACGCCACCCTTGA
>JAOUFX010000513.1 GCA_029857975.1 Deltaproteobacteria bacterium
CGGGGAGCGATTAGCGTAACGGAACGCACCCAGTATATTGCGCGGGTGCGCAATTTAGCCCGCCTATCCGCAGAGGCTTACTACCAACAACGCCAATCCATGGGTTTTCCGCTATTGAAAAAGAATACGGCCTGATGAAGAATCATTTGGACACGGATGGGCACAGAAAAACGCAGATCAACAGGAATCATTGTATTATTAAGCTTCGAAAAAGTAATGGAACATTGAGTAACGTATTTCGCCCCCCTCACCCTCCCCTCTCCCCCGACTACGGGGGAGAGGATAAAGGTGAGGGGGTTTAAAGCAGTGCCAATGCCCGTTCCATTATTTATACGAAAGTCAATAAATCAAAAGGGCGATTCACCACCGAGGGCACGTAGATCACAACGCAGCATAGCCGCAATCAAGAGAAATCATCCCCTCCCAACCCTCCCCCCTCGAGGGGGAGGGATAGGGTGGGGGGGATTGCTTAACAAAATTTTCAGAGTTGGAAAGTAAGTAGCACAGATTATCAGGATAAACTAAAAAGAAAATAATTATCTGCGGTTATCTGCGTAAATCTGCGTCCTATTAAATTTATGGAATAAAAATGTCTGAATTATTGTTAGAAATCGGAACCGAAGAAATTCCATCGGGATTTATCCCCCGAGCTTTGGAAGAAATGAAGGCTCTCCTGGAGAAAGAATTCCAGAGCTACCGTATTGCTTTTAAGGAAATCAAAGCCATGGGAACGCCGAGACGGCTGGTTCTTATGGCCACCGGAGTGACTCCCGTCCAAGAAAGGCGGTTCATCGAAGTGGTCGGGCCGGCAAAGCGCATCGCCTTTGATGGGAAAGGACAACCGACGAAGGCGGCTTTGGGGTTTGCCAAGGGCCAGGGAATTACGGTGGAGGAATTGCAAATTGTCAAAACGGAGAAGGGGGAATATATCTGCGCCCGCAAGGAAGAACAAGGGGAAGAAACGATTCGCCTGCTCCCGACCGTTCTTCCCCGATTGATTTCCTCTATTTCTTTCCCGAAATCCATGCGCTGGATGGATTTGGAAAATTCCTTCGCCCGCCCCATCCACTGGATCCTCTGCCTCTTCGACGGCAAAGTTGTGCCTTGGCAAGTAGGGAATATATCGTCTGGCAATCTCTCCCGCGGCCACCGTTTCATGGCCCCTGGCTCTTTTCAGGTCAAAGATCTTGCTGATTATTTGCGCCGGTTAAAAAACTCCTTCGTGATCGTTAATCCAGAAGAACGCAAAGAATTCATCCTAACGGAAGTAAACCGGGCGGCCAGCGAAGTCTCCGGACACCTTTTGCCCGATGATAACCTCTTGGAGCTGGTGGCCTTTCTGGTGGAGTATCCCGTGCCCATCAGGGGGAGCTTTTCCAAAGAATTTCTTTCCCTCCCCCGGGAAGTTCTCATTAGCGCCATGCGGGAACACCAACGCTACTTTTCCATGGTTGATGCGGAAGGTAGTCTCTTGCCTTTTTTTGTGGCCGTCTCCAACACGAAACCCCGAGATCCCAACGTGGTAGCCCGGGGCAATGAGCGGGTGCTGCACGCCCGTTTATCCGACGCTAAATTTTTCTTCATCGAAGATCAAAAGATTCCCTTGATTCAGCGTTTGGAAGGACTGAAGAAAGTCGTCTATCACTCCAAGATGGGTACCTCTTACGAGAAGGTAATGCGCCTATCCCAACTCGCCGACTTCCTCATCGGCAGCATTGCTTCTGAACAACGCGAGATCGTCCAACGGGCCTCCCTTCTTTGCAAGGGGGACTTGATCACGGGTATGGTGGGTGAGTTTCCCAACCTTCAGGGGGTGATGGGACAGGTATACGCCCGGTTATCCGGGGAAAAGGAAGAGGTCGCTCTGGCTATTTTTGAGCATTATCTACCCAAAATAGCAGGAGGCACCCTTCCTTCTTCTCACCCGGGAGCGGTCCTCAGCATCGCGGATAAATTGGATACCATCGTTGGTTGTTTCGGGGTGGGACTGATTCCTACCGGGACAGCCGACCCTTACGCCCTTCGCCGCCAGACCCTGGGCATCATTCACATCGTCCTGGAGAAACGGTACGATCTATTACTCTCCACCCTCCTCGAACAAAGCCTGGCCCTCTTGGGAGAAAAAATTGAACGGCCACCGCAGGAAATCAAGTCGGATGTTCTCGAGTTTTTCAGAGGTCGGATGCAGAATCTGCTCAATTCCCAAGGGCTTTCTCCGGATGCGGTGGAAGCGGCGTTGGCCGTTGGCTTTGATGACCCGGTTGATTTATGGGAAAGGGCCAAGGCTCTCCACGATCTGAAGCAGGTTCCCGACTTCGAACCCCTGGCCGTCGCCTTTAAAAGAGTGGTCAATATTTCCAAATCCCATGTTCCCGGTGAAGTGGACACCCGGCGATTCGAAAATACTTGCGAACAGGAGCTCTTTGAAGCCTACGGAAAAATAGAGAAAAAAGCCGGGGAAAAGATCTCCCAGAAAGATTATAGCTCGGCCTTGAAAGAACTCTCTTTGCTGCGCCAGCCCGTAGATGAATTCTTTAATGGAGTTTTAGTCATGGCCGAAGATGAAAAGATAAGAACCAACCGATTGTCCTTATTAATTAAAATTGCTCAGCTTTTTTTCAAAATTGGCGACTTTTCCAAAATCACCACCAATTAATCCTAATCCTACCCATTTTTCCTCCATTATTTTCCAGTAATAAACCACTTTTTCTCCCTCATCCCACAATATGTTGTGGCTCATAAATATAAATATACATTTAGTTGTATTTTTGCCTTTACAAAAATCGTCCATCCTGATAAAATGGCGAAAAATTTAGAATCCATGGTTAAAAAAAATTATCTATGGTTAAACTGCTCGGTTTAATTATCCTTTGTGGATTTGATGGAATGATGATTATCCTGCGAGCAGGTTGCCAAAAAATCCGGGAGAGGCTTTGAGCGCGAATATATTTTCCCCTCATAATCACGCTTTTCCCAACCTGTTAGGGGTGAAAATCAACCTAAGGGGTGGCCATGAAGATTAAAAAAATTGAGGTCTGCGGGTTCAAGTCCTTCTCGGAAAAGATCGAGATCGGCTTTCCGTCCGGGGTAACGGCCATTGTAGGCCCAAACGGCTGTGGAAAGTCTAACGTCGTGGACGCCATCCGTTGGGCCCTCGGAGAACAAAGCCCCAAACAACTCCGGGGGAAAGCAATGGAAGATGTAATATTTAACGGGAGTGAAAACAAAAAACCACTGGGGATGGCCGAAGTAACTCTGACCTTTGCCAATGAAAATGGCCACCCGATGGCGGATTACCTGGATTTCACTGAAATATCTATCAGCCGCAGGCTTTTCCGCTCGGGGGAGAGCGAATACTTTATCAATAAAGTACCCTGCCGCCTCAAAGATATTACCGACCTTTTTTTAGGTACGGGAGTCGGGCATAGGGCCTACTCCATCGTCGAGCAGGGGAAAATGGATTTCATTTTGAGCGCGAAGCCCGAAGAAAGACGAATCCTCATAGAAGAAGCGGCCGGAGTCACCAAATACAAA
>JAOUFX010000514.1 GCA_029857975.1 Deltaproteobacteria bacterium
TGCCGCGCTGTGTCCTCGGTGGTGAATCGCCTTTTTTAGGTAATGGTAATTTTTTTAGCGTGAAACCTCTGGAAAAAATGTGTTACATTAAATTGCCCATGACGATTCTTATATCTAACATTACTTTAACCCTCGATGAGCAAGAAGCCGATCTTCGGCAAAAAATTGCCCAGGCGATCGGGATTTCGTCCGAACAAATTCAGGGCATCAAGATTATTAAAAAATCTCTGGATGCGCGCCGCAAGAATCGCCTGCGCTTCGTCTACTCCCTGGAATTGTCCCTGCCGGCGGAAAAAGAAAAGAAAGTTCTCGGCAAACCTTCCTCTTCCCTGCGGGTGCAAAAGGTCATGGCCAAACCTTCCCCGTCTCCTTGGCACATCAAGAACAAACCCCAACATCGCCCCATTATTGTCGGGACCGGACCTGCGGCGCTCTTCGCCGCCCTAAGACTGACCGAGGTCGGTTGGCCCCCCCTGCTTTTGGAACGCGGCAAAGAAGTGCCCGAGCGGATCGAGGATGTAGAAAAATTCTGGCGCAGCGGGATCCTGGACCCGGAAAGCAATATCCAGTTTGGGGAAGGGGGGGCAGGAACGTTTTCAGATGGCAAACTTTTCACTCGCCTAAACGATCCAAGAGTTGCCACCATCCTAAGTATTTTTTCCCGTTTTGGAGCTCCTGCGGAAATCCTTTATCTGCAGAAGCCTCACATCGGAACGGATAGATTGCGCCGGGTGATCATAGCGATGCGTCAATATCTTAAAGAAAAAGGTGCCGAGTTCCATTTTCAGGCCAAAGTGACTGGCCTTAAAATCTTCCGGGGACATCTTCAAGGGGTCGTGATTAATAACCAAAAAGAAGTTGATACGCCTATTCTTCTCCTGGGCCCGGGACACAGCGCTAGGGATACTTACCGGATGCTCGGCAACGCGGGGGTAGCGATGGAAAGTAAATCCTTTGCCATCGGACTGCGGGTGGAACATCCCCAGAGACTCATCGACCGCATCCAATACGGTCCATCCGTTGGACATCCCCGCTTACCGCCGGCAGAGTATCAATTAACCTATCGCTGCTCCAAGGGGCGCGCGGTTTATTCCTTTTGCATGTGCCCGGGGGGGGCTGTAATCGCAGCCAGTTCTGAATTTCAAGGGTTGGTAACGAATGGAATGAGTCGGTTTCACCGCAATTCTCCCTGGGCCAACAGCGCCCTGGTCATTCAGGTGGGAGGGGAGGACTTCCGTACCCAAGGGCCATTCGCCGGAATGGAATTCCAGCGTCGATGGGAGGAGAAAGCTTTTCAATTGGGGGGGGAAAACTACCACGCCCCCGCCCAGGGGCTCCCCGATTTTTTGGAGGACCGAGAGCCTTCTTCATTGAGGAAGACGAGCTTTAAGCCGGGGGTTACTCCCGCCCGATTGGAGGAATGTCTGCCGCTTTTTGCCGCGGAGAGCCTGCGGGAAGCACTCCCCTATTTCAACCGGAAGATGCCGGGGTTTTCCTGTCCGGAAGCGATGTTGCTGGGTATCGAAACGCGAACGTCAGCTCCCCTGCGTATCCTGCGCGGGGATGATTATCAATCCCGGAATGTTCGAGGCCTTTATCCCATCGGTGAGGGATCGGGTTATGCCGGAGGGATCGTCAGTTCAGCGCTCGACGGCATGAAGGCCGCGGAAGCGTACCTAAAGACGTTAGGTGTGAGTAGTGAGTTGTGAGCCATAGGATAAATGCGACGGGGGTAGGGGGTAGAGAATTAGGTTAAAGGTTTAAGGTAAAGGATACGACGCTTTGTGCCCTGCACCTTATGCCTTGTACCATGAACCTTTTAGTTGTTGGAGGAAGATATGGAAAGGGTTTTCGTTAATCAATTGAAAAAGGGCCATGCTGTGGAAAGCATTTTTCTCGTGAGGGAAAAGAACCTGACCAGGACCAAGACCGGAAACCTCTATCTTTCTCTCCGTCTGGCCGACCGCACGGGAGAGGTGGAAGGACGCATCTGGGAGAACGCCTTGGACTTCGGTGCTCTCTTTGCCAAAGACGATTTTATAAAACTGAGAGCAGAAGTTGATGAATTTCAGGGAACGCTTCAACTGCGCATTATCAAGTTGAGGAAATGTGAGGAATCCGAGGTTTTACTCGACGATTTTCTTCCCAGGACTCCCCTCAATATCGAAAAAATGTTCTCCGAAATCAAAAATATTGCTTCCGGCGTGCAGCAACCCTATCTGCAAAAGCTTTTAGATGCCTTCTTCGGCGATGAAGATTTCGTAAAAAAATTCAAACTGGCACCGGCGGCGAAGGCGGTTCATCATGTTTATCTCGGAGGTCTATTGGAGCATACTCTCTCTGTCGTTCAACTTATCCTTCTGGTAGGCCCGCGATACAAGGGGATTAATCTGGATCTTTTGATCACCAGCGGAATTCTTCATGACATTGGGAAAGTAGACGAGCTTACCTTTGGCCGGGCTTTCGATTACACAGACTCGGGGCGACTCCTGGGACATATCATCCTCACCGTAGAAATGGTTGACCAGAAAATAAAAACCATGCGGGAATTCCCTGAGGCTCTCTCGCTTTTCCTGAAGCATAACCTCCTCAGCCATCATGGAGAGTATGCCTTTGGCTCACCCAAGCTACCCATGACCTTGGAGGCGCTTCTTCTTCACCAGATAGATGACCTGGACGCCAAGGTCAATGGATTTTTAGGTTGGATCGAAAAGGAGAAGGAGGATCCTTCCCGCTGGACCTCTTACCATAGGCTTTTTGAACGTTTTATCTTCAAACCTGAGCAGCAGGACGACTAACGAAATAACAGCCTTGCCACAGAGGACACCGAGGCCACAGAGATAATGTAAATTTTGAATAGTAAAATGTAAAACAAGAAATTTTTTTAATATTCGACTTTTTGCTTTGTGCTCTCTGTGAACTCTGTGGCTAAAATGCATGAAAAAGCTTTACCATGAATATTCCACTTCTCCATCCCTGGAAAGTCAGTCCCCGGCAAGCAATCCATATTCAGGAAGATCTGCGGCAGAAACTTCGTCAAAAAAGGGGAAAAATCTCGTTGAGAACCATCGCGGCGGGTGACGTTTCCTACAGCCGTAGGGATGATCGCTTATATGCTGCCTTCCTTCTCTTCTCTTACCCGGATCTGTCCCTCTTGGAAAGTGCCTCGGCCGAGGGCCGGGCTACCTTTCCCTACATACCAGGCCTCCTAACCTTCCGGGAAGCTCCGATCCTGATTAAGGCATTTTACAAACTTAAGACCAGGCCGGATGTGCTATTGCTCGATGGACAGGGAATCGCCCACCCGCGTTCCATGGGCATTGCTGCCCATCTCGGAGTCCTCCTCGGCCTTCCTTCGATCGGCTGCGCCAAGAGTCGCTTAATAGGAACCTATGAAGAGCCTGCTGTGGATCGAGGAAACGCTGTACCGCTGAGGCATGAAGGGCGAACCGTGGGCATGGTGGTGCGCACGCGAACGGGAGTGAAACCCGTTTACGTATCCCCAGGGCATAAAATAGGCATAGATACCAG
>JAOUFX010000515.1 GCA_029857975.1 Deltaproteobacteria bacterium
GTTTTACAAAAAAGGAGTCATCTTCGGTGGGGTGGGGGCCGCGAACGACCCAAGGAAGGAGAGGCTTGTTCTGAAGGAGGTGACTCTCGACGATTTCTCCCACCCTCTCCGGGGTGACTTCCCCGTAAAGATAGTTTTGCCCATCCCCATCCCGCAACTCCACCAGAACCTCGCGATAACACATCCCGATGCACCCAGTCTCTTTCAGGGTCACCGGCAAATTTTTTTCCCGGATGACCTCCTCAAATTTTTCATAAACTTTTTGCGCCCCAGCGGAAAGGCCGCAGGTCGCCATCCCAACGATGACCTGTTTCATTAGACTCCCTCGCGAGTGGAAGATTTGGATCTCATTTATCCGGCTGATTGATAAGATTTCAGAATTTTTCTGATCTTCCTGGGGTCGAGTCGGCCATGGGTATCCTCATTGATCACCATCACGGGCGATAAGCTGCAACAGCCGAGGCAGGCGACCGATTGAACGGTAAAAAAGCCATCCTCTGTGGTTTGTCCCACCCCAATGCCCAGTTCGTCCTCAATCACCTGCCCCATCAATTTGGAGCCGTTCACATGGCAGGCCGTCCCGTTGCAGATCCTAAGGAGATACTTTCCCAAGGGCTTCAGCCGGAATTGCGTGTAGAAGGTGATCACACCATAAATCTGCGCTGGGGGAATCCCCACGATATCGCTAATGTAATGGATCGCCGCCTCCGGGATGTACGAATAATCGCGTTGGGCGGCCTGAAGAAGAGGGATCAAAGATCCAGGCTCCCCTTCGTACTTCCACAGCTCCAGATTAAAACCCTGAAGGCGAATCTTGTCTCCCGCCCTCTCCCAGGGTTCAGAAGCTTTCATCTCCAACCCCCTTTACATCTCGAAGAGGTTCATGATCCTCAGCTCCCTGGCTTTCAATACCCCCTCGATATTTCGGGAAATGTGAGCGACCCGTTTCTTGATGAGATCAAAAGTTGGGGCCTGGACCAGGAGAACGAAGCCGTAGCGTCCATGGGTGACATCGCAGTGGACCACGTCTTCCATGAAATAGAGTTGCTTGTAGATGGATTCGAAAAATTCTTCCTCAATCTCCAGCAGCACGTAGCAAGAGAGGGCATTCGGCCGTTTCTCTCCCCGCCTCCAGCCCTCCTCTTGCAAAGAATCTTCCACCATTTGGACGACGTTTTTAGCCTCTTCGCTAAGTAAGGGTTCGACCACGTCCAAGAGCTCCACGGTGATTATACCCTTGATGTTCATCAGCGAATTCTCGACAAAGTCGTGGAGGTCTTTTCGGCTGTTGGACTGCATGAGAAGAACTACCTGCCAATCCCCTATGACTGCATCGCAATAAAGCACTTTATCCATGAAATAAAGTTTCCGGTATACATTTTCAAAGAGGTGTCTGTCATCCATAGTAACGAAAGCATAAGAGGATACGGACCTTTTCTCCTTCTGGATTTCCAATCCCAATTCCCTATCGGGGCGGGTCTCTCGCGCAGGCTTTTTGGATTTCTCCATCAGGGCCACCAGGTCGTCCACCATGAAGGGCTTAGGCAAGAATCCATCCCCTTTTTCCTTTCTGACGATTTCTTCGGTGATTTCATCGCCATATCCGGAGATCACGAAGACTGGGAGGTCTGGGTACAGCGATTTAATCACTTTGAGCAGTTTCAGACCATCGATATCCGGAAGGCGAATATCCGTGATTACGCAGGCGATGGGAATTCCTCTTTTCATGTACATTTCAATCTTGCTCAGGCCGGAAAACCCATCCTGGCAGGGTGCCGTTTCATACCCCCTCTGGAGCAAGCCTACGGATAGAGTTCTCCGCAATGCCCTCTCATCATCAATCAATAAAACTTTCGCCGCTTCCATACTTTTTTACCCCCTTTCATTTTTTCCCTTCCCTCCCTGTCACGTTCTTAATCGCAAAGTCTATGCCAAATTTTTTGAATAAAAACAAACCTGAAAAATCAATTAGTTATAAAAAATCTACTTTAATGGTTGATTCAAAATACTGCTAAATAAATTATCACTTTAAAAAAATATTTAATTTTTTCATTCGGTTAGAAAGTTGTTAATTTTTTTAGCTGATAAAAAAATTAACAACTTTGATTAAAATGCGGACGGTAAGGTGCCGCTCACCTCAATCTTATGAAGGAGGAATTTGAAAAATTCATCAAATTAATTTGACCGGCTGAGTAGAAGAGGGGGGCTAAGGTTTGAAAAAACGATGGGGGTCTTCTGAGGAACGCCTGTAGCTCCAAAAGAAATAAGCGGCCAACAAGGCTAAAATGAAAGGGAGGCCAAAGCCCAATAACAACAGTAGATACCCGGCCTTCTCTAAAAGAGCGAAAATGATTCCGGCAATGATCACGATACCCAAAGCCAAGGCCGAAAAACCTACAATGCGGGAGAGGTTCAACATCCAGAGGGGCGGCGGATCGGTTCGCTTACGGGCCAAGATGCCCTCCATCTGCATCTGCTGATATTCCAGGGGATGCTCGTGAAGAAGGTCCTTTTCCGATATCCTTCCCGTGATGATTACATGGTCCAACGGAAATTTGGTCGGCCGCAGGTGGGTATTGAAGAAATGGATGGAGAAGATGAATCCCGCCGCCAAAAGCGCTTCATCGCTATGAACGATGATGGCCACGTTGAAGATCCAGCCGGGAAAATACTGGGCAAAGAAGGTCGGGAACCAGAGGAACAATCCTGACGTCCCGATTATGCTTACCCCCCAGAAGACCGCCCAATAATCAAACTTTTCCCAGTAGGCGAATCGGCCAAACACAGGGCGGGGACCCATTCCCAAGAACCAGCGAAAATGGCGGAAAAAGTTCTTGAAGTCCTCCAGCTGGGGGACCATGGAATTCGGGCCCCAAAAGAGCCCTTTTTGCTTTTTTCTGCAATGAAGGTAAGCCACATAACCCAAGTGGAAGCTAAAGTAAAAAAAGGTAAAGAGAGCGCAGACTTTATGGATGAAAGCCGCAGTCTGAAAGCCACCCAGGTAGGGAGCGATTTTTTGCACGATGGGACTGGAGCTGAACTTCAAGGGCATACCGGTCATTACCAAACCCATGAAACTGAGAATGACCAAGACATGCATCAATCGATGGAACAAATTTAAGCGGAGGTAGTAGACCTCCGTTCCCTTCCTCTCTCCTGCTTGTATTTTTTCCATTCTCCGGTTCATACGATCTCGCAACGAACGCGGTAGCCAGAGAAAGCTGTGTATACCGAAAAGGGAAAATGTGAACAAGAGGAGCAAGACCATAAAACGGTCGGTATAATAGAGAATGGGGTATTTCTCTTCATTCCGATAGTCCGCATGGGCATAGTATTGGGCGAAGCTCGGTGTGGCTCGGGCATGGCACTTCCCGCAGGTAGCCACAATATTTTTTTTTTGAATGGAGGAACGAGGGTCGGTGGGCGGAAAAATATCATGGGCCCCATGGCAGTCTGAGCATCTCGCTCCCACCACACTTCCCAGGGAGGTAACATGTCCATGGAAGGTGTCCCGGTAGGTCTTCATCCGC
>JAOUFX010000516.1 GCA_029857975.1 Deltaproteobacteria bacterium
CTGCACGAAAAGATCACCCAAGAGAAACTGGCGGAAAGGTAACCAACCATGGATCTGGAATTCATAACCAATAAAATAAAAAATAATTTTCCAGAATCAGCTCTCGATGCTGCAACTTTCCGGGGAGAAAATACCCTGGTCCTTCCAGCCCAGGACATCCTGCCCATCTGCCGTTTTTTATACGATGACCCCGACCTGGCCTTTGATTTTTTGACCGACCTGTGCGGCGTGGACCATTACCCCCGCGAACCCCGTTTTGAGGTCGTCTATCATTTGTGCGCAATGAAAACCCGGAGCCGTTTGCGCCTGAAAACCTCCCTGTCCGGCACCGCCCCCCACCTGGCTTCAGTGGTATCCGTTTGGAAAACGGCGGGATGGCTGGAACGAGAAGCTTTTGATATGCTGGGCATTACCTTCGACGGACACCCTGACCTGCGGCGAATCCTTCTCACCCCCGATTGGAAAGGGTATCCTTTACGGAAAGACTATCCCCTCAGAGGCTAAAACCCCTGGCGACGGAGAATTATGGAGATGGCGAAAACGGAAACAATGATCATTAACATGGGGCCCCAGCATCCCAGCACCCATGGAGTGTTGCGGGTCGTTTTGGAGCTCGCCGGCGAAGTCGTGGTTAAGGCCACTCCCGACATCGGCTACCTTCACCGGGGCCTGGAAAAGCTGGCTGAAAACAAGACTTACCATCAATGCATCACCTTAACCGACCGGCTGGATTACGTAGCCGGGATGTCCAACAACCTGGCGTATGTCCTGGCTGTGGAAAAACTTATTGCCATCGAAGCCCCCCCGCGGGCCCAAGCCATCCGGGTTTTGCTCTGTGAATTGCAGCGGATTTCCAGCCATCTTTTTTGGTTAGGGACCCATGCCCACGACATCGGGGCCATGACCCCTCTCTTTTACGCACTGCGGGAGCGGGACGAGATTCTGTTCATGTTCGAAATGATTTGCGGCTCACGTCTGACGCCTTCTTATTTTCGGGTTGGGGGTCTTGCTCAGGACGTACCCGAAGAATTCGAAGCCAAGTGCCGGGAGTTCATTCGGACCTTCCCTTCCCACGTGGATGAGTATGAAACCCTCCTGACCAAGAATAAAATATGGATGCGCCGCACCCAGGGGGTCGGAGCCATCTCCTCCCAGGAAGCCATTAATTGGGGATTAAGCGGACCGATCCTTCGGGCCTCGAATGTAAACTGGGATCTGCGGAAAGCCATGCCTTATTGCGGATACGAATCCTATGATTTCATCGTTCCCACGGGGAAAAACGGCGATGTCTATGACCGGTACCTGGTAAGACTCATGGAAATGCGTCAATCCAACGAAATTATTCGCCAAGTTCTGGACAAAATGCCGGGCGGGGAAGTGAAAGTGGACGACCCTAAGGTGGTTTATCCTGATAAGTCCAAAGTCCAGGAAAGCATCGAGGCCTTGATCCACCATTTTCACATTGCCAGTGAAGGGTTTCCGGTGCCCAAAGGCGAGGTTTATGCCAGCATTGAGTCTCCCAAAGGGGAGCTGGGATTTTATTTGGTAAGCGACGGCAGCAACAAACCCTGGCGGTTCCGGGTTCGGCCGCCATCTTTTGTCAACTTGAGCGCCCTGTCCACAATGGTTGAAGGGCTGCTGATAGCCGATGTGGTGGCTATCATCGGGTCCATTGATATTGTCCTGGCTGAAATAGACCGTTGATTCCCAAAGGCTCGGGCCATGACGTTGCAACAGATCGTGGATAAATTAAGGCTGAAACCTCTTTCGGCCTTATCCAAACTCTCCGAAGAAATTACGGGGGGTTATGTGAGCGACCTTTTAAGCGACGTAATGGCCAACGCCAAAGCCGGCGACCTGTGGGTTACGCTGCAAACCCACCAGAACATTGTGGCCGTGGCCAGTCTGAAAGAAATCGCCGGCATTGTCCTCATCGGGGGGAGAGAACCGGAAAAACTAACCCTAACCAAAGCGGAAGCAGAAAACATTCCCATTCTTCTCTCTGAGCTTCCGGCCTTTGAAGTGGTCGGGCAACTTTACCAGATGGGGATTTCCGGACGAAGATGACCGGGTTGGCTCTGTGCAGGATCTTTCGCTACACATTCTGGACATCGTGGAAAACTCCCTCGCCGCCGGAGCCCGGCGGGTGGAAATTCGCATTGATGAGAATTTAAAAGAAGACCGGATGACCATAGAGATCGTGGATGACGGCTGTGGGATGGATGAAGAAATGATGCGGCAGGCCCTGGACCCTTTTTTTACCACCAAGATTGTCAGGCGCGTGGGCCTCGGGCTCCCGTTGCTTAGCGAATCGTGCCGGATGAGTAACGGCGAACTGTATTTGCAGTCCTGTCCGGGGCGGGGCACCAAAGTGCGGGCCACGTTTCAACACAGCCACATCGACCGCAAGCCCCTGGGCAATATGGGCGATACCTTAGTCACGTTGATCGTGGGTCACCCCGAAGTTGACCTCTTTTACGAGCACCGCAGGGATGGGGCCTCTTATACCCTGGATACCCCCGAGATCAAGGCCGCCTTGGGTGATGTACCCCTGAATGAACCCCGGGTCATTTCCGCCTTGCGCAGTCATATTTTGGATGGTCTGGAAGAGTTGGGCAGCTGAGGGATCATGATCAAGGAGAGGCATAGACTATGAATGAGGAAAAAGGCCGGGCCGGAACCCCCGCCAGCGAGATCCCCCCGGAGCAATGGCAAAAGATCGACGAAATTATTGAAAGGTACAAATATAAAGAGGGAACCCTGATCCCCGTTCTTAAGGAAATCCAGGAAGTTGTGGGCTTTCTTCCGCTGGAAGTCCAGCACTACATCGCCGAGGGAATGAAGCTCCACCCCAGCCAAGTCTACGGTGTGGTTACCTTTTACTCCCTTTTCACCATGACTCCCCGCGGAAGGCATATCGTCAGGGTCTGCCTGGGCACAGCCTGCTATGTGCGCGGCGGGCAAGCGATTCTGGATCTTTTACGCCAAGAATTTAACGTCGATGTGAACCAGACCACGCCGGATCTCCTCTATACCCTGGAAGTGATCAACTGCCCGGGAACGTGCGGCTTGGCGCCGGTGCTGTGCGTGGATGAAGACGTTCACGGAATACCCGAGCCAGCCAAAGCCCTGGAGATTTTAAAGAACTATACCTAAAAATTTTTCTCTCCAGGAGGGATATAGCCATGGCCAAATTATCCATCGAAGACCTGAAAAAAATCAAAGAATCCGTCCAGGCGAGTGTCAACCTCCGTGAAGGAGGGTACCGGGCCAAAGTCAATATCCACATGGGCACTTGCGGAATCGCTTCGGGGGCCCGGGGGATCATGACCGCCGTCATGAATGAGATCGAAAAGGGGGACATCAAAGACGTCATCGTAACCACCTCTGGGTGCGCCGGGCTCTGCAGCCGCGAACCCATGATTACGGTAGAACTCCTGGGAGCTGCCCCCGTAAAATATTCCGACCTCACCCCGGATAAGATGCGGGAAATCTTCTCCGAGCATGTCCTGGGCGGCAAAGTC
>JAOUFX010000014.1 GCA_029857975.1 Deltaproteobacteria bacterium
ACTGCGCTGGTATGCTTACTGTGCCCCTGTCCCTTTCTCGCCGGAATTAGCCCGGACCATGCACCGGGCCGGATGCGTGGGCATTAACTTTGGAGTGGATAGCGGCGACGGGGAAATCTTGCGACGATTAGGACGCGATTTCTCCCCCGATGACATCGCTCAAACGGCGAGCTGGTGTAAAGAGTCGGGTATGGCGGTCATGCTCGACCTTTTACTCGGATCACCCGGGGAAAGCAGAGAGAGCCTTGTCCGTACCCTCGAGCTGATGAAACGTATAAATCCCGAAAGGGTAGGGGTGGCCGTAGGGGTGCGCGTCTATCCCGGAACCGAACTCGCCCGCCACCTTAGGAACGAGGGTCAAGACGAGGGCCTGGGAACGGGTGAAAATGGGTCAGAGCCTCTCTTCTTTCTTGAGCCACGCATTGCCCCCTTCGTTTTTGACCTGCTGGATGAGCAAATCGGCGCGGACCAGCGTTTCTTCTTCTTTGACCCTTCCAGGCCGGAGCGGAACTATAATTATAACGCCAACCAGCGGCTTTCCGAGGCGATCCGGAAAGGATATCGGGGTGCCTACTGGGATATTTTACGCCGCTATGAATAATCGCTCTTGGTGGTTTTACCTTATGAGTTAAACCTCATTTCTTGAAAGACATATCAAAGACATTGAGGATTTCATTTAGGTGGGATTAGGAATTATTTATTTAAAACCTCCCGTACCTTACGCGTCAAGGCATCCGGAGTGAAGGGCTTCTGGATGTAATTCATTCCTCTTTCCAGCACACCATGATGGACAATGGCTTGATCGGTGTAACCGGAAATAAAGAGGACTTTTATCTCCGAATTGAAGGACTCCAGCCGTTGGGCTAACTCAAGACCGCTCATTCCGGGCATCACCATATCGGTCACCATCAGATGAATCGGCCCCTTATGTTGCTTATAGATGAGCAGGGCATTATTCCCTTGAGAGGCATCCAAAACCCTATACCCCTGCTTCTGTAAGATCCGTACCGCCAAATTTCGAACCGGTTCTTCATCCTCCACCACGAGAATAGTTTCATTGCCATCAGGAATTTCTTCCCGGACGACCTTCTCCCTTACCTCTTCTGCGTCCTCATCCACCCGCGGCAGATAGATCTTAAAGGTTGTTCCCTGACCCGGCTCACTGTAAGCCCAGATGTTACCCCCACTCTGCTTCACAATTCCGTAGACCGTTGATAAACCTAACCCTGTCCCCTTCCCCATCTCTTTTGTCGTAAAGAAAGGCTCAAAGATCCGTTCTTTAACCTCTGGAGTCATGCCCACTCCTGTATCGCTCACTGCAAACATAACATAACGGCCTGGAGTTACACCTCTGTGGACCTGAGCATAAGCCTGATCCAACTCTACATTGGCCATCTCGATGGTTAGCTTTCCTCCGTGGGGCATCGCATCCCTGGCATTGACCGCCAGGTTCATGACCACCTGTTCGATCTGTCCGGGATCGGTCTTGACCTTCCCCAGATCCTCCGAATAAAAGGTGACCAATTCGATATCTTCACCAATGAGCCTCCGGAGCAGTTTGTCTAGATTATGCAAGAGAGTGTTCAGATCGAAAACTTTAAATTGTAAGATCTGGCGGCGGCTGAAGGCCAGAATATGGCGAGTGAGGGCCGCTGCCCGCTCAGCGGCTTTCTGGACTTCTTCGATGTTTGCCCTCAGAGGATCGTCCTTTTTAAGCTCCATGAGGGAGAGTTGGTTGTAGCCTTTAATGACGGTGAGGAGGTTATTGAAGTCATGGGCGATCCCACCCGCCAGCTTGCCGATGGCCTCCATTTTCTGGGATTGGCGAAGCTGCTCCTGAAAAGAAATTGCCTCGGCCTCTGCGCGCTTACGCTCGGAGATGTCGATGAAGCTTTCGATCAGATATCCTCGTCCTTCGCGCATCGTTGGGATCACGCTTTTTAGGACAGGAATCCGGTCACCATTGACTTTTAATAGTACGTGTTCTGAACAATCTACGGCCTGCCCGAGGTCAGTGATCGGGCATTTTCCATCCTCTGCCGGACAGATATATTGGTGACACATTCGACCCAGCACCTGTTCCTTAGCCACACCTATCATTTCGATGGCGAAGGCATTGATATCGACGATGGCATGAGTTTCTAAATCGATAACAATAATCCCTGCGCGGATGGAATCCAACAGATTCTTTAAATAATCCTGACTATCTCGCAGTGATACCTCTGCCCGGATATATTCCCTAAAGATCTGGGCGTTGGCGATGGCGCCGGCGATCTGATTGGCAATACTTTCGGCCACCCTCAGGTTTCGTTCTGAATAAATATTATTTTTTTTCGATCTGAAATGGAGCACTCCAATAGGCTGGTTTCCCGAAATTAAGGGAACCGATAGGAGGGACTTGGCACCTACGTTAATAATTGGGAGCAGGGTGGGAAACTCGGCTAATATTTCATTTTCTCTTTTCCCCTCAATTACAATGCCTTTTCGCGACTGGAGCACCTTTTCGCTGAATGTTCCGGCTATGGGGAAAGCTTCCCCGGGGTTCCTTCCTGGAATAGGACTTCCATCTACGTAGCGGTTACAGAATTTTTGTTCCTTCTGATTGATCAAGGATATGGAAATCCAGTCGAAGGGAATAAGCTTTTTCACCTCGTCGCTAAATAATTTATACACCTCCTCAATGCTGAGGGTTGAACTAATAATTCGTCCAATTTCCGCTACTATCACATTCTCCTCAGCCAGCCGGTTCGCTTCCCTTTCACTGCTTCGCAGCGCTTCCTCCGATTGATGGATGGCTCGAATTGGCAAATGGCGAAAAATAAAGAATACCCCCAACCCAAGAGGCAACATGAGCAGGGTTATCAGACCGGTTTGCATTAAAAGGGGCCGCAAAGAACGGTATATTTCAAGCCTGCCCACTACTACTCCCGAATCCATGAGTTTGCTTGAATGCCTTACGAAGGGGGGTTTTAGCTCATCCAAACTTTCGGCTATGATCTCATTTTTGTTATTTAAAACGCGTCTTATTTCCGCCCCCCCTTTCCCTGGCCGACTCATGAGGTATTCTTCAATTCTCAAATGTTGGAATTCCCACATTTCAGGATTGGCACTGATTATCCGGGTCACGAGCCTCGCGTTAATCTCGACTTCCGTCTCAAGTCTCGCCAGCGTATCTTGATGAGAAAAATAAAAGTGTCCCAGAGGAACGAGGATTACCATAAAAGCAATCATCCCTCCGGCATAGCCGGTAATATATTTGGTAATATTTTTTTGCCTCGGCATGGGTTATCCTTTAAACTTACCAGTAATAACCAAATTACCCGCTTCTTCCAATATTTTTCTTCCTGGAGAAGAACGAACAAAATCAATATATTTCCGAACCAGTCCAGAGGGTTCTTTTTTAGTTATCAAATATAATTCCCTAAAGAGGGGATAGGTCCCATCCACGAGGGTTTCAATGCTCGGGGTCACACCATTAAAAGAGAGTATTTTCAATGGATGTTTTTCAGTGACGAGCTGGGTTAAAGTGGAAACCGCCAATCCTCCAGGGGTCTTTGCAAGCAAATCAAGGCAGTCCTGATCAGTCATCGCTACCAGCATCCCCTCTCGGGTCAAAGCGGTATCAACAGCATGGCTCATCTCAGGGGATATTTTTTTAACCAGAAGCATATCAATCTCAGTCTTCGGACGCAATACCAGACGGATACGTTTTCCGTCAGGCCAGGTAGCGGTTTCCCTTCTGTAAATTTTGGCAATTTCCCCGGTGCTTAAACCGGATATAGGCACATCTTTTCTTGTGACGAAAACTGAAGGAGTCTTGGAAGTTTTAATCGATGATAAACCCAGCTTTAGCTCTTCTTCTCTTAATGACCTGGAGCTGAGCCCGATGTCTATTAGCCCCTTGGCAACAGCCTTGATACCTCCGCCACTTCCTAAACTCGGGAATATCACCATAACCTTGACATTCTGATTTGCTTTCTCAAAACCTTTAGCGACTAATGCCATTGAACCCAAGGCATAACCAGTGCCGCCTATTTTTAAAGTCTCCTCGGCGAAGGCCGGTGGGGAAAGGATGAAGGTTGGAATCAGCAGGACCCATAGTAAAATCCTTATAAATCTTCTATGAATTGCTGATAAAATAATCTATTCCCTCGTATTATTTGCTGAGAATGGGCCTTGAGAGTCAGTCATATAAATTCGGTCAAAACGCGTATAGCTTTTAAAAAAGTCGGCATTTATAAAGGATTTCTTTAAAATAATTGTTTAAATTGACCGGAGGGAGGCGGCCAAGGTTTTTCCAGAAAATATTTGCAAGAGGGAACAATGAAAAGCAGAAGTCGAAATTTAGACTTGTTGGCAGAGGCAATCTTGAAACTGCTTGGCATTCACCAACGACCTGAATAAGTCTCACGGTGAACTTTATCTTGACGGAATTTGGTATGCGGAGGTGGAGATTCTGCCGGGTGGCCGATGGGGACAATGCAGAGGACTCCCATCTTGGCGGGGATGCCCAAAATTTTGCGCACCGCAGGGGCTTGACCTTCTTTAATCCCGCACCAAACGGTTCCCAGGCCGAGATTAGCTGCGGCCAAAAGGAGGTTTTCCGTAGCGGCAGCACAGTCATCTTCCCACCATTCCGAACTTTTATCGCCCAAGACAACAATGGCCGCAGGGGCCTCAGCAGCCATATAAACCCACGGGTGGACGCGCGACAAGGCTTCTTTGATTTGGGGATCCTGGACGATCACGAATTCCCAGGGTTGAACATTGTTCCCACTGGGAGCGGCCATGGCAGCTTTCATCAGTAGCTCTAAGGTTTCCGGGGCAATTTCTTTTTTTTGATAGCGCCGGACACTGCGGCGGCGGCAGATAAAATCGAGGATCGCTTTGGTCTCCATCATTTACCCTCCAGAGATATTTTTTGCGCAGCGAAAACCAAGCCAGTGGGCGCCGTTAACCTGGTCTTCGGCTGACCAACGAACCGTGGTGCGCACAAAGGTGGCACTTCCAAGGAAACATCCCCCCCGCATGGGCAGGTGACCTTCGATCCACACTCCCTCGCACATTTCCCAGACGTTTCCCGACATATCATAACATCCATAGGGACTGAGGCCTAGGTGGAAGCGGGTGACGTCCGTCACCCGGTTGATTCCCAACTCGGCGGAGTTGCAATAACCGGGATAAAAATCGTTCCCCCAGGGCCACCACCGGCCATCCGTTCCCCGGGCTGCCTTTTCCCATTGAGCTTCCGTAGGAAGCTCTTTTCCAGCCCAGTCCGCATAAGCCCTAGCGTCATCCCACCCCAGACCTACCAATGGCTGGAGGGGCTCGTTCCATCCTTCTTTTCCCCAGAGCATGGGGGTCCGATGATCCGTATCCTCAAGGAACTTGCCGTACTGGTAATTGGTTACGGGATGAAGGTCGATATAATAATCTTCCAGCATTATTTTCCGGGTAGGCGTCTCGGCCGTAAAAACAGGGTTTTGGGAGCCGTCTAAAATGAAGACCTGGTGCAACTCACTCTCCGAAAGCCCCATGGTAAATTCCCCCGCGGGGATGAGAACCATCTCGGCGCAATCGATGGGGGAAACAATTTGGGAGGGCGAAAGGGAGGATTTGACCAAATTGGCAATAGACCACGAATTTCTTTTGACCACTCCGATGACCTCAAAAATTTTAACTGCCTCATTATATTGCATTTTAGAATGAAGAGCGCAAGATAATTTTTATAATAAAAAATCCAAAAAATTTGGCTGCCGTTGAACGAAACAGCCATTCCGAAAATATAGGGAAGGTGTTATAATTGCGTGTCTTTTAAAAAATTACCTGTCGCCTTGGGGGGGCATAATGGGAAAGGGAAAAATATGGGCCGGCCAAGCTGGCAGATTCAAATCATAACCGCTTTTTGGCCGATAAGAAATTTGTTGGCCAAGATGGTGGGGTGGCCGGTCATCGGGCGCTGGCTGGCCTCTACTTTTCGGGGGGATCAAGCGATTTTCCTCGCGGTGAAGGTTGACGTGGAAAGGCCGGTGAGTGTCGCTTTACCCGGCAGGGTTGTGGAACAGCTCATCCAGGAGTCATCTTTCCGTTTTCTTCTCCATGAATGTATGTGCCGTTCTCTCGAGCCGTGCCAACATTATCCGAAAAATATCGGTTGCCTTTTCTTGGGTGAAGGAGCAAGAGAAATCGCTCCGGAGCTGGGGCGGGAAGCAACACCCGAGGAAGCGCTGGCCCATCACCGCCAAGCGCTCGGTCTCGGCTTGATTCCCATGTTGGGAAAACTACGGTGGGATTCAATCTGGCTGGGAGTGAAAAGGGCCGATCAACTCCTGACCATCTGCCACTGCTGCGATTGTTGCTGCTATTTCCGACTCTACCGCTATCTTCCCCAGGAAGCTGCCAAGGGGTTACAAAAGCTTGAAAGCTTGGAGGTTCAGGTTGGTGAATCCTGCGATGGATGCGGGATCTGCGTGGAACGGTGTTTTATAAAGGCCATGACCCTTCAGGAGGGGAAAGCCGTCGTAGGTAAAAACTGCCGCGGCTGCGGCCGCTGCGCCCTCGTTTGCCCGAGGCAGGCCGTGAAGATTCTTCTCCCTCCGGCAGAAGCGATAGAAAAATATATCCAGCAAGTCCGTCCGGTGAAAGAAGTTTTAAAGGTTTCAAGGGATCAAGGGTTCAAGGATTCCGGTTGAACCCTGTCTTTCATGGGCTGGACAGGAAAGCCCGGTAAGCTTTGTAAGCCTCGAAGATATCCGCTTTGGAGGTTACTTCGAAGGGGGAATGCATGGAAAGCACAGGCACACCGCAGTCGATGATATCCATACCGTAAATAGCCAAATACTTGGCCACGGTACCTCCCCCCCCTTCGTCCACCTTGCCAAGCTCGGTCATCTGCCAGGCCACGTTGTTGGCGTTGAAAATACGCCGGATTTCACCCACATACTCCGCCCGGGCATCTGAGGCGGCCGCTTTCCCGCGAGAGCCGGTAAATTTCTCCAGGCAAACTCCGTAACCCAGCTTGCCGGCATTTTGCTTTTCGTGAACCTCCGGGTAATTTGGATCCAGAGCGGCTTCCACGTCGGCGGAGAGGGCTTGGGAGTTGGAGAGAATCTGTTTCAGCAGTGCTTCCGTGACCGTGAGGCCTGAGCGTTTGATCAGAGCCCGGAGGACACTTTCCAGGAAAAAGGATTTCGCCCCCGTGTTTCCATCGCTGCCGATCTCTTCTTTATCCACGAAGAGGACGATGGCTGTTCGGGGAGGTTCTGTAACCGAAAGGACAGCCTGAAGGGAAGTGTAGGCGCTGGCGCGGTCGTCTTGTCCGTAAGAACCGATTAGGCTGCAATCGAACCCAACGTCCCGAGCCTTCATCGCCGGGACGAGCTCCAACTCGGCGCTGACGAAATCTTCTTCCACCAAACCGTATTTCTGGTGGAGAAGCTCCATCATGCGGAGCTTAAAGCGCTCCTTGACTTCGGCATCGGGAAAAGGGATACTTCCAGCGAGGGCCGTGAGCTTTTCGCCCTCGATGGCTTCGGCAAGTTTCTTCTGGTCCTGGACCTTGCCCGAGAGATGGGGGAGAAGGTCATTGATGACGAATACGGGATCCGCTTCATTTTCCCCGAGGATCACGTTTAAGATCGAGCCGTCCGTTTTTACGATCAGGCCATGGAGGGATAAGGGGATGGTCACCCATTGGTATTTTTTAATTCCTCCATAGTAGTGGGTTCGGAGTAAGGCCATGTCCGCATCCTCGTAAAGCGGATTCTGTTTGAGGTCGATCCGTGGGGAGTCGATGTGCGAGACGATAATCCTGAGACCTTCGGCCAAAGGCACTTGGCCTATCAAGGCGAGGGCAATGGATTTGTCTTTATTCACGGAGAAGAATCTTTTGCCCGCTTCCGGAGAAGAAGCCTCTTGAAACCCGGCTTCTTTGGCGGCTTGGGCAATTTCTCGGACGGCCTCCCGTTCGGTTTTGGCCCGGTTAAGGAAGCTTTTATATCCCTCGGCAAAACGAAAAGTCTCTTCCTTCTCCTGTTCGTCCAGAAGGTCCCAGGATAATTTCCCCTGGAACTTCAATTTTTTCTCCAGTTCTTTTGTTTCCTTTTTCACTTTTTCTTTTTCCAGTTCCTCCCCAGCCATCCTTACGCCTCCTTGCTGTTCCTTGGGAAAAAAGGTTATGTTCCCCTAAGCCTTCTCCGGGTCAGCGATTGATGCGAGCGAATCCGTCCTCCAGGTTCACGGTGGCCTCAAAGGATGAGACCATTTTAAAACAGGGCTCACAGATGGGGAAATGGATAACTTTGTGGTCCACTTCCAGTTGTAGGCTTACCCCTTTTTCGTTGAAAACCTTTCCGCAGTAAGCGCAGCTGGGGTTTTTCAGCAAAGGTTCTTTGCTCAGTTTGAGTTCCATCATCTCGTTTTTTCCTCCTTTTAAATTATATCTGGGTTTATCTGCGTAAATCTGCGTCCTATAAAATTATGTTTTCTCATTTAGCCATTTTTCTCAACTCACCGTAAGGTCCCCGTTCAAAGGGAGCGGAATCCGGGCTTTGTTCGGACCACAGGGCATCCGCTAATTTACCATAAGTCAAGGCATACCGGTCCAGATCACCGGCGAATTGGGTGAGAATGCCTTCGGCACCCGAGTGGGTAGGATGAGCGCCGGATTGCCTGATTACCTCGCGCAGAATATGCGGATGGTCGATGACCATACAGGGCCGGTAATAATTTACCGAATAGGGTTGGCGTTGGCGGATGCTGTGGAAAAATGGGGAGTTTAAAATTTCCGCCAGGGACTTTTCTTTGATGTTGTCCAGGGCAAAATGGACGAATACGCAGGGTTCGACATTTCCGTTGGCGGTAATGTGCAAATAGCGGTCCCCGGCAATGCACCCCCCTACCAGCGGTCCATCATTCCAGAAATCGGCTAAGATAATGGGTAAATTCGGGCGCATCTCGATGAGACGCTTCCTCCGGTAGATCCGCTGTTCAGGGGTGGGCATGAGATCAAGGTCCGGTTTTTTACCGATGGGGAGGTAGTTAAAATACCAGCCCATAAAACATCCCTGGTCGATCCAGAACTTCACGAACTCGTCGCTGCAAATCAATTCATTGTTCTGGCGGGTGGCGGTTGCCGAAAATCCGAAAAGAACTCCGGCTTGCCGCAACCCGGCCATGGCGGCAAGCACTTTCTTAAAGCTCCCCGGGCCACGGCGGGCGTCCGTGGCTTTTTCCCAGCCTTCCACGCTGACTGCCGGCAGAACATTCCCCAGCCTGGAGAGAACCCTGGCCATCTGCTCATCGATGAGCGTGCCGTTGGTGTAAACCTGGAAGTAGACATCGCTGTGAGCGGCAAAAATATCCAGGAGATCCTCCCTCATAAAAGGTTCTCCCCCCGAGATCGTGATAAAATAGATGCCCATCTCTTTGGCTTCCTGAAGAAGGTGATGGATGAGGGGTGTCTCCAACTCCTCCCTCTTGTTATAATCCCCGGCATAACAGCCATAACAATTCAGGTTACATCGCATGGTTGGGCTGATTACTAAAAAGAAAGGTGGGTAGAATCCATATCGGGACTTAAACTCGTCCCTCCTGGGGGTGGCGGTGATGAACTCGTTGACGATGAGGTTTTCAGCAAACTTGGCCAGACATTCCTTGGAACACCGACCGATGGCCCTCTGGATGTGGAGGAGAAGACTTTTAAGGAAATCTCGGCCCTCCGGATAATAGGAAACCGCATCCAGGCCTTTTTGAACCAAGGGAAATCCCAGGAGCCTTTGCTCGCTAATGTGGGGTAAAATTTTGAGGATGGCCTTGGCGGTCTGGACCGCAGCCATTTTTTTCACTTTCGCTTGAACTTTCATTCTGAAAAACGCTCCTTACCGTGTAGCCAAAACCACTTCATTTTTTCGCGGGAGGGGGAAATTTCTTCCCTCCAAAATAAATTTTACCTAAATTGAGCGATTTTTTTAAACCACAGAGAACGCAGGGAATAGTTTCATATTTAAAAAATAATATAAAATCAGTTTCTTATCTGTGCTCTCATGTAATAAATACGCCAGCCAAAATATTGTATTGTTATCACTTAATGAGTGCACAGAGTAAAGCAAAGAAAAGGGGGTAATTCCTTATTTTACCTCAAATTTCCTCTGTGCCCTCTGTGGTGAATCGCCTTTTTTTTGGTTTTAATTAATTTCTTCTATCTGCGGCGATCTGCGTAAATCTGCGTCCTATGAAATTTATCCTGACGATCCCCCCCATCAAGACCGGCTCAGATTTTTGATTAAAATATTGCGCACTCGTGCGGAGAGCTCCCCTTCCTTTTCGGTGGGGATACCGGCAGTTTCAACGGGCGGATCAATGATGATCTGGACATTTCCCGGAGAAATGCGCCAGTCGCCCTTCGGCATGATTCTTCTCGTACCGCAGATCGTAATCGGCAGAATGGGAGCCTGGGATTTGAGGGCGATGAGAAAGAGCCCTTTTTTGAAGGGCTGGAGGTTGCCATCCAGGCTGCGGGTTCCTTCCGGAAAAATCATGACCGAAACGCCGTTTTTAATTTTCTCGGCCGCTTGGAGCATGCTGCGGTAAGCTTTTTTGGGACTCTCGCGTTCGATGGCAATGTAACCGATGCGGGACATGGCCCATCCCATAAACGGGGCACGGAACAGCTCGGCCTTGGCGATCCAGCGAAACTGGATCGGAAGATACCCCAGGAAGGCAAAGATGTCGAAGTTACTCTGGTGATTCGATGCCAGGATGTAGCTTTTTTGGGGGTCGAGGTTTTCCAGGCCCTGAATCTTCACCGTTGTGCCCGTAGTGACAAGCTGAATCTTGCCCCAGAGGCGGGCAATCAGATGGGGAAGATTTCCGGTGGAGTCGAAAAGGGAGAGAAAAATCGCCACCGTCCCCAAAAACACCGTAGAAACCAGCAAGACCATCCAGGCAAAAAGCGTCCGGAGCATCGGTTCATGACCCTTAAAAATCGATGGAATAATTCTATTCATACTCGATTCAGAGTAGGCTGTCAATGTTGCTTTTTTCAGGGCTTATGAATAAAGCCTTGACTTCCTTCCTTTGAATGATAAAATTCCTTAAAAAATAAATATCTGTGTTTATCTGCGCAAATCTGCGTCCTATTAAATTTGATGGACTCGTGAAAAGTCATAATTTGGATGGCAATGTAAAAAGCTCCAGATGCAAGGCGCGCCAATCCTGAGGAGTGAGGCGTACTTACAGGTACGCCGCAACGACGAAGGATGCAGCGCAACGCCGCAGATGGACTTTTTACGAAGCCATCAAATTTTACGCCGGAGAGGGAGGGCATCAGTGGTCAATAAAGTTATTCTCATCGGTCGTCTGGGGGCGGATCCGGAAATTCGTTATACCCCCAGCGGGGCGGAAGTAGCCACCTTTCGGATGGCTACCAGTGAATCGTGGACCAATAAGAGCGGCGAGAAAGAGGAGCGGACCGAATGGCACCGCATCGTTGCCTGGAGGGGGTTAGCCAAGATATGCGGTGAATATCTGAGTAAGGGGAAGCTGGTTTACATTGAAGGCCGGTTGAGGACCCGTTCCTGGGAAGACCGGGATGGAAATAAACGGTCCACCACGGAAATCGAAGCCACGGAAATGAAGATGCTTGGTGGAATTGGGGAGCAAAAAAGCAAAGTTAAAGACAAAGACACCGAGGGGGATTTTTCCCCCCCGCCGCAGAAGGATGAAGAGGATATTCCTTTCTGAATGAAAAATCATGTTAACCCTGTTGGTGCATTTAATTCAATGTTCGTAATCATGAAACCTTTGCCCGTGGGGTGGCGAACCTTAACTCGGGGTTATTCGCTGGATCACTCTAAAGGTTACTTTTAAAGGTACCATAAAAATGGAATAAATCGTATCTTGATAAAAATATAAGGCCTAAATTGAGCGATTTTTTTTACACCACAGAGATCTCAGAGAATAATTTCATAGTTAAAAAACAAAATAAGCTCAATATTTTCTCTGTGTTCTCAGGTAATAAATTCGTTAGATAGAATATGGTGTTGTTTTCACTTAACGAGGGCACAGAGTAAAGCAGAGAAAAGGAGTTTATTTCCTGGTTTTATCTTAATTTTCCTCTATACTACTAACGTTCAAATTCTAGAAATTTTGTTAAACAATCCCCCCCACCCTATCCCTCTCCCTCGGAGGGGGGAGGGGTGGGAGGGGGTGATTTCTTTTGGTTGCGGCACTGCCGCGCTGGGCCCTCTGTGGTGAATCGCCTTTTTTAGGTAAGGATTATTCAACTGGATCCTTAGGCAACAACAGGATTAAGGAGAAGGTTTTTTGAATGTCGAGCAAGCGATAGATTTAGTCGCGGAAGAGATGAAGGCTGTAGAAGCAGAGATGGTCAAAAACCTCCTCTCCGAAATCACCATGATTCCCACGGTAAGCCGATACCTCATTGCCAGCGGGGGGAAGCGATTTCGCCCTATCCTCTTGCTGCTCTGCGCGCACCTTTGTGGTTACCGCGGACCGCGAGCCGCTCCTTTGGCCAGCACCATCGAATACATCCATACCGCTACTCTGCTCCATGATGATGTAGTGGATCGAGCTTTCGTCCGGCGAGGGATGGCTTCGGCCAACTCGGTGTGGGGCGATGGGGCAAGTGTGCTGGTGGGAGATTTTTTGTTTACCAAATCCTTTTCCTTGATCGTGCAGGATGGCAACCTGCGTATCTTAGAAGTTGTTTCCGGAGCCACCACCCGCATGGCCGAAGGGGAGGTTATGCAGATGGTTAAGATGGGAGACCCGGCCATTACGGAAAAGGAATATTATTATGTAGTGACCAATAAAACGGCCGTACTCATTTCTGCCGCTTGTCAGATGGGAGGAATTCTCGGCACCGCTTCACCGGATAAAGAAGGGGCCTTGGCTGATTTTGGGCTCAATTTGGGGATTGCTTTTCAATTGATGGATGATACGTTGGATTACATATCCGTCAAAGAAACCCTGGGAAAAGCCATAGGCCAGGATCTCAACGAAGGGAAAATTACTCTGCCACTGATTCAGGTTTTAAAAGTCTGTTCCCCGGCAGAAAAAGAGCGCCTGAGGCAGATTATTCGGGACCGGGACCGTCGGGAAGTGGATCTGGAGTATGTTATGAAGGTCGTAAAAGACTGCGGGGGAATTGAATACACGATCCAGGCCGCCGAGAATTTTATAAAAAAGGCTAAAAATTCTCTCTCGCCCTTTCCAATTTCCAGAGAAAAAGAGGCGCTTCAGACCCTTGCGGATTACTCCATCCGGCGAAAATGGTAAAACAATAAAGGGTTCAAGGATCCGAGGGTTCAAGGGTTAAAGAATGAAAAGGACCCAGTGGTTTTTTTATTCTTTTCACGTGACCCCTAGACCACTGAGCCCTGGAACCCAACCCTATTTCAATCTTGGTTTAAATCACGGTAAGCCGGAAGGAGTCCCAGCCCGTCAGCGGTTTGGATGGCGCGAAGGACCGCCGTAACTAAAACTTCTTCAGCCACCAAGCCGATCATATTCACATCAACAGATAAATCGCCGGCGGAAAGCGCAAAGACCAAATCCCCATCCACTGTGGAGTGGATAGGCACAATGACGCGAGCAAATCCACTTTGAGCCATCTGAGCAACCTTGGTGGCTTGTCGCTTGGACAGCTTAGCGTTCGTGGCCACAACTCCCAGAGTCGTATTCTGGAAACCGGTCTCGCGCCGGGGCAGGGAAAATCCTCCCTTGATCATGGCGGCCGAATCGATAAAACGCCCGGGGTTGGCGGGATCTCTTGCACCCGCAAGGGTCTTTCTCGTTTCCAGATCGATAACATCGCCAAAGGCATTAACAGCAGCGAGAGCGGCTACAATGACTCCACCGGCTGTGGTCTTGGCTGACGTTCCAACACCGCCTTTAGTGGCCAGATTGATTCCGAGGAGTTTTCCGACGCTCGCTCCGGTTCCAACTCCTACGCTTCCTTCGACAATGATCCCGGATTGGCTGTTTAGGCAGGCCCGGTAGCCCATCTCTTTGTCTGGTCGCACCCGGCCATCTCCCAAACCCAAGTCATAGATGATGGCGGTGGGCACGATGGGGACTTTAGCCGCTGAAGTCTGGTAACCGATGGATTTTTCTTCAAGGAATTTCATAACCCCGCCAGAAGCGTCCAAACCAAAGGCACTCCCGCCGGAAAGAAGGACAGCATGCACTTCATCAACCCAGTGGGAGGCATGAAGGGAGTCGGTCTGACGGGTTCCCGCTGCAGACCCCCGGATATCCACTCCTCCTACCGTTCCTGGAGGGCATAGGACAACGGTGCATCCAGTGGCTGCTTTTAAATCTTGAGCGTGTCCGACCTTGAAGCCGGGAACATCGGTAAGGGCGTTGTTCATATTTTCCATCTCCCTGATTTTTATTAAAATATTTCTACATCCATCATCTAAAGAAGTCAATATCCTGTTTCTTCTTGAATATCTGCTATATCCTATTCAGTGGCTAAAAAGGCTTGACGCATTGAGAAAGGGCTTTTACAATCTAATAAAACCCCATTGAGCCTTAATTTTCAGTGCCGTAACTATTCCTTGGAAGCAAACCGGTTGGTCTTTAAAGATGACTTGGAAAAAAAAACTTGCCAAATTGTGGAATTCTTTATCCCATGGGTTTAAGGAAAGAACCGATGACCTGTTGATCACCCTTGTGGGCATAGTGGTGGTATTTTCAGCGACGGGTTATGTTCATTTCTTGGCCCCACCGAGCTGGGAGCGGCACTCCAAAGTTGTTACCATTCAAGCCGGAATGGGTTTCCGTGATATTGCCAGGATTCTGGAAGAAAATGGAATTGTTCGCGATCGCCGAAGTTTTTACCTTTTGGCCCGGATGGAAGAGGCCATTCCGAAAGTGAAAGCCGGAGAGTATGAAAT
>JAOUFX010000517.1 GCA_029857975.1 Deltaproteobacteria bacterium
GGAGGGATGATGATGCCGATGGTGGAGGAGGCGGCATTGAGCGCGGCGCTATACCCTTTTCCATACCCTCTCCGAGTCATCTCCGGAATCATTACCCCTCCGATGCTGGAGGCATCGGCGACCGCTGAACCGGAACATCCACCAAAAAACATATTGATCACGACCATCACCGAAGAAAGACCTCCCCACACCCATCCGACCACGGAATTGGCAAAATCCATCAGATACCTTCCGGACTTGCCCTTATTCAAGGCGATCCCCATGAGCACGAAGAAGGGAACCGCCATGATCGGCCAGGACTCGGTGGCCAAGGCCAGCCGATGCGTCAAGGCCTCCATGGGAAATCGGCCCGAAAAAAGCGTATAGAGAACGGCAGACATCCCGACTGAGAAGGAAACGGGTATTCTCAGGACCAAGGCAAAGATAAAAAAGCTGAGACCGCAGATCAGAACAACATCCATTCTAACCTCCACCACCTTTGATCCAGCGACAGGGAAGCGCCGTCGCCCCTTCCGTTCACCCGTTTCGGGTGCATTGGGAATTTCCCTTGATACTTTCCATTAGGGCTCCGGGTTTTCTTCCCGCTGCTTAGGATGCCTTTCCTCCTTCACCTGCTTGATGATCTTTTCCACGATGAAAACCATAAAAATAAGACAGGCGATGGGAATGCCGACATAGTGAAAGGCCTTGGAGAATTTCATCGTAACGAAGGTGCTGCTGACAGACAGAGATACATCCAGTTCGTAATAAAAGAGGAAAAAGAAGAAGACGAGGGAAAGGCCCAAGTTGATGTAATAACCCGCGCGCCGGAATGCCTGGGGGAGCCGATCATAGAGAAGTGTTACCCCCAGATGCCGGTCTTCCCGGTAGGCCGCGGCGGCAGCGAGGAAACACGTCCAAAGAAAGATAAAAATGGGGAATTCCTCGGCCCAGCCGAAGGAGTAGTTGAAAACATACCGGGCAAGGACCTGAATGCCCACTGCACCACACAGGATCCCGAAGGCGATTCCCGCGAGCAGCTCGCTTGTCTTGAACAAACCTCCGAAGAATGACCACCGATCCTTTTCCATCTCCATGTCCTCTAAGGCCATAGGCCTTCAGCCGCGCCATCTTGATCTTGACGGCCGGCAGCCTAATAGGAAGACTCTTTTTCTGCTGCCGGCCTCATTGAAAGGTTATTGAGGTGAAGATTCCGGCTCTGGTTCACCCCTCTACCCGCCTCCTACTTGTCGCTGGGACCAAAGTAGGTTTTCCCCGCAGGATACTTCTTCCTTATTTTTTCGACCTCGGCCAACACCTGGTTCACATGGTCGGCTCCCCACTTCTTCTTGGCCCATTCGTAGACCGGCTCCACGGCCTTGCGGAAAGGGGTCAAGTCAGGCACGTCGTTGATCTTCATGCCCGCTTTTTCCATTTCCTTTCTCTGGTTGTCTTCATTGTCATTCACTCTTTTCCGGAAGACGGGAGCCGCTTCCATCGCCGCTTGCTGAATGGCATTCTGCTGGTTGGCGTTCAGTTTTTTCCACGTCTTTTCCGATAGGATGATGGGAAGCGTGCTGTATTGATGCTTGGTGACCGACATGTATTTTTGGACCTCGAAAAACTTCGAGGCGTAGATGTTCATGAAGGGATTCTCCTGGCCGTCCACGACGTGCTGGGCCAGCGCCGTGTAGAGCTCCGAATACGACATGGGAACGGCGTTTGCCCCCAGGGCGTTGATGATATTCATCGACATCTCGGATTTCACCACGCGCACCTTGATCCCCTTCATGTCCTGAGGCGTGAAAATCGGTCGGACATTATTGGTCATGTGCCGGAATCCGTTGTCCCACGTCGACAAGTACCGGATTCCTTTGGCCTTGAGAGGATCGTAAAACTGGGTCACGAACGGGGTGTCCATGAAGGCATAGGCCTGGGAGTACGTATCAAAGAGATAAGGCAGCTCGATCAATTCCTGAGTCCTCTGCGGATCGAAAACCGACACCAGCCCCGCCGTGGTGATGTAGAAGTCCAGGGTACCCATGGATACGCTCTCTTGGCAGGAGGTGTGGGTGCCCATCACGCCGGCCGGGTAAACCTCAATCTTGACTTCCCCCTTGCTCAGTTCATTGGCTCGCTTGACGAACATGAGCACAATGCCGTGTCTGATGTTGGTGACGGCTTCCGAGTGAGCCAGCCGCAGGGTCACCGGCTTGGCCGACCCTATACTGGGAGCCACCATCATCAGCAACGCAACCAACGTCACGATAACCAATCCTACCCTTACCGAACTCCATCTGCTCTGCGACATTTTTAACACTCCTTTCCCGGCATTCCGCCGCTTAAAATATGGTTTGTCCTAACGGGCACCCTCTTTTTATTGTGCCGCCCTGCAATGTCTTCGCCTTTCATCCCTTTCCCTCTTGTGTTTTCCGGTTTGTTTTTTGAGTTCTTACCGCTACACCTCCTCTGCTGGTATTAAAGATCTTTGATGATCTCCTCAAGCCCCAGCTGCTTGAGGGTCTGCGGAAGGGGCTTACCCGTCTTGGTATCCCAGCCCATCAAACGGTAATAATTCTCCACCATCCATGGCCATTTCTCCAGGATATTCTTCCCCTGGGCAGGCCCGTCGGCGGGGACGGAGCCGTAACGCTTGGAGGGCCTCTCGTCTTCAATCTTCATTCCGTGTCGGAAGTTGAAGATCCGCAGGAGGTTCACGATTCGTCTTCCCACGATAAAGGCGTCTTCGAGGGTCCAGCTCCAGCCGGTGACGGCATTAAAACACTCGAGCTGCAACTTGGGGTGGGGAGAGGCGAATCGACAGGTTCCCAGGCAGTCGTCAAAAAGCCGGACCCCGCTGTACTTGGCGTTAAAGGTGGATACCTGTTCGTGGGAAAAATGGTCGCTGGGCTCCTGCATATCGACCAATTTGGGATGGATTCCGCCCCAAGTAGATTCAATGGTGCTGGTGTTGGTCAGGCAAGTGTCGAAGAGTTCATACCACCTTGTTGTCCCGCGGTGATCATGGCCCCTGGGTGCAGATCCCTTCGCGCCGTAGATGGCCCAGTCCGCGGCTGCCCCTCCGACCTTTTTTGAGGCCCTCATGACTCCATCCGCCAGAAGATTTCCAATATTCCCCTGCCGCCGGGCAATGCGGTTCAGGAGTTCCCTGACGGCTTCTACCTTCCCCCAAGTCAGGTCAAGACCCTCGGTTTCCTTTTTGGTAAACACTCCCTTTTCAAAACATTCCATAGCCCAGCCAACGACCCAAGACCCTTCGTTACAATCCATGCCCAATTTATCCACTTCTTTCGTCAACATGACCACGGCCCCTAAGTCGGTGTTTCCGATCTGCGGGCCCCAGGCTGCCAGAAGTTCATATTCCGGTTCTTCCCCCACAAATCCCGTATAGGGTCCTTCGGTCACGGTCACTTCTTTCACATGGGCGATCCGGCACTGGTAGCAGGGGACCGGGCGCATCTTAAAATGGGTCCGTATATACTGGCCGTTCATCTTTTCATGTTCGGGGTAGAG
>JAOUFX010000518.1 GCA_029857975.1 Deltaproteobacteria bacterium
TCAAACGTACCCTTTCTCCATGGGTAGATTCTCCGCCGGGGCGAAAACCGGATGATACGGGGGGTGGCGTAGAATTTCGCGGGTCGCTGCCCGATATTTACCGGGTCAACCTGCACCTGCGCACGGGGAGTCGGGTGCTGGTTCGACTGGGCACGTTTTACGCAGCCGCATTCTCAGATCTCCGCCGTAGGGCGAGGCGTCTGCCGTGGGAAGGATATCTTATCCCCGGGCAGCCGGCGGCTTTTCGGGTAACCAGCCACCAATCCCGTTTGTATCATACAGGAGCTGTAGCCGAATACATAGCCGGAGCAGTTGCCGACCGCTTGGGTAAGCCCCTAACGATTCGAAAATTCGATGAAGATCCCGTAACCAGCCTGCCGCAATTGATCGTTGTGCGCTTGGTGGCCAATCATTGCACGATTAGCCTGGATTCATCCGGCTCGCTGTTGCATCGGCGCGGGTATCGGCTGGCCACGGCCAAAGCTCCCCTGCGAGAAACGCTGGCCGCTGGAATACTATTGGCCTCAGGCTGGGATTCTGCATCCCCCCTGCTTGATCCTTTCTGCGGCTCGGGTACCATCGCCATTGAGGCGGCGCTGTTGGCCAAAAAAATCGCTCCCGGCCGGACTCGGCATTTTGCCTTCATGGATTGGCCCAATTTCAATGCCGCAATATGGAAGTCTTTGATGGCGGAGAGTACGGCGAAAACCCCGTTTCCCTCACCTAAGATTATCGCCTCCGACCGCGATGCCGGAGCGATTCAGGCCGCCCGAGCCAACGCCGAACGTGCGGGGGTAGCCGGCTGCATAGAATTTTCTTGCCGCGCCCTCTCGGCCATTAAACCGCCGCCTTGCCCGGGGTGGGTGATTACCAACCCTCCCTATGGGGTGCGGGTAAGTGCAGGCAAAGACTTGCGTCACCTATATGCCCAATTGGGAAAGATATTGCGGGCTAAGTGCCTCAACTGGAACTTGGCGCTGCTATGCGATCGCGTTCAGCTTCTGAAAAGCTCAGGGTTGAAGTTCGATAGGGGGATCCCCCTGCGCAACGGCGGGTTGAGAGTCAGGCTGATGAAAAGCCTGGTAAAATAATTCTCTCGAATTCTCAATCCACGATGTTTAATTAAAGGGTACCAATAAGTTTATAAGATCACCTTCAGGCCTTTGGCCCGCAGATAATCTTTTACTTCCTTGATACGAATGGTGCGGAAATGGAAGACCGAGGCCGCCAGCAGAATCTGGGCGCCACCCTTGACCACGCCTTCGTAAAAATGTTCCAGCGTTCCAGCGCCACCGGAAGCCACCACCGGCACCTTCACGACCTCTGACACCGCTTTGGTAAACTCCAGGTCATAGCCGGCCAAGGTTCCGTCCCCATCCATGCTCGTCGGCAAAATGCTGCCTGCTCCCAACTCCTGGCACTGTTTGGCCCAGAGGATGGCATCCCTTCCTACCGGCTTGGTTCCTCCCGCCACCACCAGCTCAAAGCCGGAGGGCATCTCCTTGTTTCTTCTGGCGTCAATGGCCACAGTGATCTTGGCGGAACCAAATTTTTGAGCGGCATGCCTCACCAACTTGGAATCCTTTACGGCGGCACTGTTCATGGAAATCTTGTCGGCTCCGGCTTCCAAAACCAATTCAATATCCTCCAGGCCGTTAATCCCCCCACCGACGGTCAGAGGAATTTCAATAACAGAAGAAACTTGCCGTACCCACTCCAGACGGGTTTTGCGGTTTTCCAGCGTAGCCGCAATGTCCAGCATGGCCAGCTCATCGGCCCCTTCGTTTTGGTAGAATCGGGCGTGTTCCACCGGGTCGCCGGCATCCCGTAAATCGACAAAATGAACTCCCTTGGTAACCCGTCCGTTTTTCATATCCAGGCAAGGCATGATTTTTATTGTTTCCATGTCCTTTCCTTTCGCAAAATATTTTTATAGTTTAAAATACCGAAGAAACCAAAAAAAATAAAGGGTTAAAAATTCTATTCGCTGAAATTGGCCTGATCAAAAACTGCCTGAATTTTTTACTTGACATCTAAAATATTTGGGAATATATTCCCAAATTATGATCCAGGCAGATAACCGGACTTTATCGGCGGCTGTTTTGAGAATACTCCGACCCCTCGTGCGTATTCTGCTACGTCACGGTATTTCCTATGGCACCTTTGCTGACCTGGCCAAGTCGGCTTATATTGACGTGGCCACGCGGGAGTTCGGGATTGAGGGCCGTAAACAAACGACCTCCCGGATTTCCATTCTCACCGGGCTTTCGCGTAAAGAGGTAAAGCGGGAGCGGGAACTTAGTAAACCAGATGACCAGAAAATCGCGGAAAGGTACAACCGGGCTGCCCGGGTGATGGCCGCCTGGCAGCGGGAAGCTGAATTTATCGATGCCGAAGGCCGGCCGGCCTGTCTGCCAATGACGGGAAGCAGGGCCTCTTTCAGTGAACTTGTTCGTCTTTTCAGTGGGGACATTCCCGCCCGGGCCGTAAGAGATGAACTTCTGCGAGTCGGGGCAGTGGAGCAACTTCCTGATGGACGAATCCGGTTGCTCACCCCGGCCTACATCCCCCGGGCGAGCGCGCAGGATAAAATACACATTCTGGGGACAGATGTGGGCTATCTCATTTCCACCATTGACCACAATTTACAGCCCGGGGAAGCGGAGCCATTTTTCCAGCGCAAGGTGGCCTATGACAATCTTCCTCGGGAGGTTCTCCCGGAGTTTGGCCGGCTGGCTTCACTTAAAGCTCAAGAACTGCTCGTAAAGCTGGATCGGTGGCTGGCCCGACATGACCGCGATACGAACCATGCTATTGCCGGAACCGGCCGGAATCGAGCAGGAGTTGGCATTTACTATTTTGAAGAGAGCTCCGCAGAAGAGGAGGCATGATTATGAAAGGATGGCAGGTTGTCCGCGTCGTTTTGGTGATCATGGCCTCTTTTTGCCTGCTCGTCTCCTGCAGCGGCAGTAGCTCAGATACCGTAGCCGGAGGGGGGATCGGAGGGACCGGATACACAAGCAGCGGGACAATTACCGCCTTCGGAAGTATCTTGGTCAATGGCGTCAGATTCGATACCACGAAGGCAAGGGTGATCATTGGAGGCAGGCAAAAGGGAATCGGTGACCAGGCTATTTTGGAAAATCTGGACATCGGGCAAGTTGTTTTAGTCGAAGGGACAGCGAACGGCCAGAGCTCTTATGGTGTGGCCACGAGGGTAAGGTTTACGCCGCACCTCAAGGGGCCGGTGGCCTCAGTAGAGGATATTGATCAGAATGTAAAAAGATTTAAAGTCCTTGGTCAGACCATCATCACCGATGATAGCACAATAATCAAAAACACTTCTATGGGAGACCTGAGCCTCGATAATCTGATTGAAGTAAGCGGCCTCATGGATGTGGCGGGAGTGATCCGGGCAACTTATATAAAAAAGCTGGCTGATTTCTTTGACCCAGCCATCGAGGTCGAAATTAAGGGAAGTGTGCAGAATCTGGATTTAAACTCAAAAACC
>JAOUFX010000519.1 GCA_029857975.1 Deltaproteobacteria bacterium
AGCCGCGTGGAGAGAGGCACAAAGGCCGGCCCCTCCGGCTCCGAGGATTAAAACGTCGGTCGTCACTACAGGAATAGAAATTTTGCTCATTTTCCCCTTCGTTCGTGTTCATATTATTTAAGAAAATCCTGGAAATCTGCTTTAATCTGCGTCCGATGCATTATTATGCTAAGATCCGTAATCTATAAATCGCCTTCGCTCCACGGCTTTAAATCTTTCTTTTTGAGGATCCAGAGAAAGAAGATAAGCTGCCAGAGCCTCCAGATCTTCAAGAGGAATTGCATAGCGGGGCATGGTTGTTCCCGGCCGGTAAAGCCGGGGATTCAGGATAAAATGCTGGACCCACTCCGGGGATCGCTTCCGCTGGCTGATCACACTTACATCTGGACCTTCTCGCCTTCCTTCCCTGCCGAATATTTGATGACAATAGGCGCAATTTTTTTCCAGGTAGACCTGGGCTCCCCGTATTTCGGAGTTTAGAAGAGTCCTTGCGGGAAGGATAATCCTTTCCCCATAACGAGCATTGGCCATTCCCAGAAAACTGAAATATAGAACAACCACCAAAAAAGTTGCCCCTAACCCCAGAGATAGAGGACGGAGCAATATACTCCGCTCGGGGTTCCGGTCGATGTAAGGCAAGCCAAAAAGCAAAAAAGCAAAAGCAGTAATCGCTACCAGGCTCAGTACCGGATAGGCTCCGGCTATAAATTTCAACGTCTCTTCCAAGGAAAGGAAATACCAGGGGAGAAAAATTCTTTCGGGATTGGCCAGGGGATTGGCCGCTTCTTGAAGCGGATCGGAAAACCAATGGGGAACAAAGGTTATAGCCGCCAAGAGAAGAGCGGCCGTGATCCAGGCGATTGATATCCCTTGGAATCGTTGGCTCTCGTTTTCCTCCGCCATCTTCCCGTTTGATGCCCTGCGCTGATGCCGGAAGAGAAGCAAGGCGACCAGAGCCGAAAAGCCGATGTGCATGCTATAGAAGCGCATCAGGGAGGTCCCGCCCAGCTCTTTTCCCCCGCGAATAAAATCAACTAAAAAGCTGCCGCAATAAGGGATGGCAGAAAGATTGGACAAAACCGTAGCCGTTCCCCAGAAAGAAGCCTGTGAGAGGGGGAGAAAAAAGCCGGTGAAATTAATCCAGAGGGTGATGCCGAAGGCCAAGATCCCCGCCACCCAGGCCGCTGGCCGGCTGGCTTTGTAATCGCCCCGGTAAAAAACTTGGAAGAGATAAAGAAATAAAAGGATAAGCAAAATATTTCCCCCGGCTCCATGAATCCGGCGCATCATCCATCCAAAAGGCACTTGTTCGTTCATCCGTCCCACGGAGAAAAAGGCCTGCCCGAATTGAGGGACGTAATACACCATGAGGAAAACACCTGAAACCAGGGTCAGCGTAAAAACGCCCCAGAGGGTATACCGGAAGTTCCATCCGCAACGCGAAGGTTCTGTCCTGATCTGATTCTGGGATAATCCTTGGCTCATCCTAAACGATTCCTATTAAAACTTTTTCGTTCTTAACCTGAACATTCCACCGCTCCAGAGGCGATGAGGGAGGACCACTCAGCACTCTGCCCTGGGCGTCAAAGATGGCATCGTGGCAGGGACAATAGAATTCTTTTTTTTCTGGTTTCCAGGCCACGGTGCAGGCCAAATGGGTGCAGACCAGGGAAAGAGCCTGCAGACTCCCGTCTTCTTCTTGCATCACGATCCCCGGCAGGCCTCCATGTTGAAAGGTATAGAATCCCTCGGCGTTAATAATTTTATTTAAAGGGATTTCCAACGGCGGAAGAGCTCCTCCTCCAGGAGCAAGGAAACGATATAAGCCATAGAATAAACTCCCCAAACCGACCGCCGCAAAAAAGCCTCCCAGTCCCTTCAGCAACCCCCGGCGGCTGGTAATGAAGGAAACTTCTTTGCTGGAGGCACCGGATGATGTTGAAGTCATCAAATCTTCTTTGATCCGGAGGTTCATCTTTTTTCACGCTCCTGGTCCGGCCAGTAAAGGGAAGCCTCGGGAATATTCACTTCTTTGGCACCGGTATATCCATGGCACCGATTGCAGGACTGCTGTGGATGATGGCAGAGTATGCATTCGCGCTCGCTGAAATCTCCGCTGCTTAGCGCCTTTTTATGCGTAGCCCGCCACCGTTCCAAGGGAGCGTGGTATTCGGCAACGGCGGTTCCCCGCTCCATGACAACGGCGAGAGGGCCTGAACCCTTAACCTCCGGCTTTTGCACCTGCTGGCAGCCCAGCAGGCCAAAAAGCGCGAGGAAATAAAAGGGAATCCAATAATTGTTTAAACTCATCATCAAATTCTAAAATCCCTTGGGACGCAGATTTTCGCAGATGCTCGCAGAAACAAATTCTAATCATAAAGAATTCAGGAGACAGGAGTCGGAATGAAAGTTATGCTCCCTTTATCTTCTGGATTTTGAATGCTGTCTTCTGTATTCTCTTTTTCGATCCTGCAAATCTGCGTCCAATAAAAGCTATCTCAACACTAGCGCTCTTCCCAAAAGGTCATGAACGCCGCCTACTTCGCAATTGACCCGATGGTGTTTCATCACTTCGGGCAGATTGGCTTTGCAAATGGCGCAGATGGTAGCCAAATAATTGGCGCCGGTCGCCCGGCAGGCTTCTGCTCTGGGTTTCCCTCCAGCCAGGCGAATTTCCATGATTTCATCGGCCAGAAGGCCGCCCCCCGCGCCGCAACAATAAGTCTTTTCCCGAATGGTATCGGGATGCATCTCTACGAAGTGGTTACAAGTGGCCTTAATGATATTGCGGGGAGGCTCAAAGTAGCCGGCCGCCCGCGCTACATTGCACGGGTCGTGGTAGGTGACCAGGAAATGGTCGTTGGCCGATTTGTCGATCTTAAAAGCCCCTTTTTGAATCAGGGACCAAGTCAAGTCGCAGATGTGGACCGGATAGGGAATGTCCAAAAAGTCCATGGCTCCGCTCAGGGTGGTGGTGAAGGCCAGACCGGCCCTCCATGCGTGTCCTCACTCCCCCCAGTAGACTTTTTTCACTTTCAACTGCCGGGCCGCCTCCACGATCCGGTTGTTGGTCTTTTTCAAGTTGGCATAATTTAAAAACAAGCCAAAGTTTCCGCCTTCGTTGCAATAGGTACTGGTGGTCCAGGAAATGCCGGCGGCATGGAACATTTTCGCATATCCGATCATAGTGTTAGTGTTGACGAAGTTATCCGCTGAGGGTGGCACGAGAAGGACATCTGCACCCACCACGTCCACCGGAAATTTGACCTCCACTCCTTCAATCTCCTTGAGGTCCTCTTCCAGAAAAGCGCAGTTATCCTTCCAGGCTGGAGCCCAGATTCCCAGGTTATTTCCTGCATCGTAAACCTTGGCCACCACCTCAGTGACATACTTGGTAGCGACCCCAGCAGCCGCCATGATTTCCCGGGCGGCCATGGTGATTTCGGCGGTATCGATCCCGTAAGGACAAAAAACGGAACATCGGCGGCATTCACTGCATTGGTA
>JAOUFX010000520.1 GCA_029857975.1 Deltaproteobacteria bacterium
TGGCGGTAGCGGTCGGGATTTTTCCGCTCCATCAGGTCCCACACTCCACCTTTGAAATAGACGCTACCGGGCGAGACCACATTCGCGCGCACGTTCTTGGACGCGAGGTTCCGCGCCAGCGACTTGATGTAAGGAAGAATGGCCGCCTTCATGCCGCTGTAGGCGCGCCGTGGACCCACCACCTCGACCCCGGCTGTTGATCCAACTACGACGATGGCGCCGGCCCCCGACTTTTCAAGAAACGGCACCGCCGTCTCGCAGCCGCGCCAGGTGCCGAGCACGTCGATCTCGAAGCCTTTTCTCCAGGAGGCTTCGTCATTGCTGCCGCCGAGCGAACCTACATTAGAAATGAAGATGTCAAGGCCGCCGAGCGCCTCGGCCGTCGACTTGACGAAACGGGTGAGCTGGTCGGCAACAGCCACATCCACCGCTGACCCGAAGGCCTTAACGCCTTTCGCCTTGAAGGCGGTGACCGCCTCTTCGATCTGGTTGGCGGTGCGCGCGCAGATGCCGATGTCGCAGCCCTCCTCGACCAGGAGGTTGGCAATGGCGCGTCCGATGCCGCGTGTGCCGCCGGTGACGATCGCCTTCTTGCCTTTTAGTCCAAGATCCATAGTGCCTTCCCCCGGTAAGTGATTGCGGATGCCCAATATGCTCGACGGGTCCTTCCCATTGGGAGGGCCCCTCTTTGCATTTTTTTTGTTAAGAATTAGTTATTGGGTGCAATGAGTATATGAAAATGGTGTTAGGATGTCAAGAAAATGGAAAACCACTTTCTAATTCACCACTTTCTAATTCTCTTGAATTGTTATCGGCAATTTAGTATATTTCCAGACTCTATCTTCTGTTGGGGTTCCTGCTGAAGTTTTTACGAGAGGAATGGAAATATTCCTTCGATGAATCTATCCCCTCTCCTTGCTTTGCGAGGCATCACAAAATCATTCCCGGGTGTCCTGGCCAACGATCGCGTCGACCTGGACGTTAACGGCGGCGAGGTCCATGCCCTGCTGGGAGAGAACGGGGCCGGTAAGAGCACACTCATGAAGATCCTGTATGGCTTTTACCGGGCTGACTCGGGAAAGATCCTACTGAACGGACAGCCTATCAAGGTTCATTCACCCCATGACGCCCGGCAACTCCGTATCGGTATGGTTTTTCAGGATTTTATCCAGGTTCCCGCTTTCAGCGTTGCCGAGAATATCGCCCTTTTCCTTCCGGACCTACCCGCCATTCCAGACCAGGCGGGCATGGTCAGGCGAATTGAGGAGATCTCCGGGCGGTACGGACTTCAGGTGGATCCTCATGCTCCCATCTGGCGACTCTCCGTGGGGGAGCGGCAGAAAGTGGAGGTGCTCAAGCTGCTCCTGGCCGACGCCCAGATTCTTATTCTCGATGAGCCGACCAGGAGCCTGGCCCCACACGAAATTGAAGGCCTCTTCCAGGTCTTCGCCAACCTGCGCCGGGATGGATACGCCATCGTCTTCATTACCCACAAATTGAAGGAAGTTCTGGCCATCGCGGACCGGATCACGGTTATGCGCCGCGGTCAGGTCGCCGGCACCTTGACCGGCTCTCAGGCGACGGAAAGCGGCCTTGTCTCCAGGATGTTCGGCGAAGCGATCGCCGAAGCTCCAGCTCACCGAACCGAAACGGCCCGGGAAGGAATAAAGCCTGCCCTGGAATTGAAAGGAGTGAGCACCTGGGGAGAGGGTGAAATTGCCAGGCTCCGCCATATCGATTTGACGATTCTCCCGGGAGAAATTGTGGGTGTAGCCGGGGTTTCGGGAAACGGGCAGAAGGAACTGGGTGATGTGGTCTTAGGCCTGGAGAGATGTTCCCGGGGGGCTAAATACCTCTGGGGGCAGGAGGCAACCTCCTGGTCTCCGGCCCAGGTCCGCGCCAGCGGAGTGGCCTTCATTCCCGAGGATGCCCTGAGAATGGCTGCCTTTGCCGGCCTGACGGTTCTGGAAAACATGGCCCTGGGTGATTTGCCCAAGTACGCTCGGCAGGGAGGCTTTTCCCTGGATTGGCAGGAGGTCCGCGATGACCTCGAGGGCTCGCTCCAGCGGTTGGGATTCACCATCCCTCCTTTAGGGACGAGGGTGGGAGCTTTATCGGGTGGGAACGTTCAGCGATTGGTTTTGGCCCGGGAGATGGCCCGCAATCCCAGGCTGGTGATTGCTTTCTACCCCACGCGCGGGCTGGATGTACGAAGTTCCATTGCGGTCCGGGAGCTCCTGATATCTTCAAGAGATGCGGGAGCCGGTGTGCTTTTGATTTCGGAAGACTTGGGGGAGCTGTTTTCCATAAGCGACCGCCTGGTGGTTCTGTTTCGTGGATCCATCGCCGGCCTTGGCACACCGCAAGAGACCACTATGCAGGAAGTAGGCTACCTGATGACCGGTTCGAGAGGTGACCATGGCCGGGAACGGTAGTGAGGGCGGGAGAACCGGGCAGAGGCAAGATACCTGGAGGGGAAGCCTCCTCCGCTTTGTGGGGTTCTTCGGTCTGGCCCTGGCCTTCTTTGGCCTTTTGTTATGGGCCTTCGGCAAGAACCCATTCCGGGCCTATGCCGACATATTCCTGAACACGCTGGGCAGCTCTTACGGCTTTTCGGAGATCCTGGTCAAAATGATTCCCCTCATCCTGACGGCGGTGGCCACCGCCCTGCCCTCCAGGATATGGCTAATTAATGTGGGAGGAGAAGGACAACTCCATATCGGGGCCATATTAGCCACCTGGGGGGCCCTCAACTTCAGCAGCTTTCCCATTTGGATCCTTTTGCCTTTGATCTCTATCCTGGGATTCCTCGGCGGCGGATTGTGGGCCATGATCTCCGGGTTCCTGCGAGCCCGAAGCTGGGTCAGCGAGACGATTTCCACTTTGCTCTTAAACTATGTCGCCATTCTCCTGGTCAGCTTCCTCGTCTTTGGCTCCTGGAAAGATCCGGAAAGCGCCAATTATCCCCAGACCGCTGAATTTGTCGAAGCAGCCATTCTGCCGGCTCTCGGCGGTACCCGGGTCCACCTCGGGATTGTGTTGGTGGCGGCTACGCTTCTCCTTTTTCATTTCGTCCTGTCCCGGACGCGGTGGGGGCTGGAAATGCGGGCTATGGGGACCAATATGGAGGCTGCCCGCCGCAATGGAATTCCCGTTGCCCGATACATAATCCTCCTCATGTTCATCGGCGGCGGGCTGGCGGGGCTGGCGGGAATGTGCGAGGTTTCGGCCATCCAGGGGCGCCTCCGACCGAGTTTATCCCCTGGATACGGGTATATGGGCTTTCTTATCAGCTGGATGGCTGGCGGGAGCCCGTGGGGAATCTTGGCGGCGGCCTTCCTTCTGTCCATCATTACGGCAGGAGGAGATATTCTCCAGATGACCCAGGGCGTCACGGGATCGGTGGTCAACATCCTGGTGGCCCTCATTCTATTCGTGGTTCTGGCGAGGCGCGGCCGGAAAAGGGGGGTTTAGATGATCGAGTCTGTCTTGGCCAGTCTT
>JAOUFX010000521.1 GCA_029857975.1 Deltaproteobacteria bacterium
GGCCTGGGCAAAAACCTCGAAGAGATTCTGGTCCTGGGTTGTCTGGGCCACGAAACATACTTTTTCCAGCGGAGGAAGATTTTCCACTTCTTCGAGAGAGTTGACTACATATCCATTCCCCCCGGCATATCCCAATAAACCAATAACCTCGGCATGATCCTTTTCTCCTACAATTACAATATGGTACCCCTGCAAAGCGTAACGCTTGATGATTCCTTGAACTTTACCCACATGGGGACAGGTAGCATTTACTATTTTCATCCCCGTATCTTTGATCTTCTGCCTTTCTCCCGGGCTCACCCCATGGGCCCGAATGACCACGGTTACAGGTTTTCCTTGGGACACGCTCGAAAAGAATAATGAAGCATCCCCTTCAGGGAGTGTTTTCACTCCCTTCCCTTCAAGGATTTCGAGAACCTGAGGGTTATGGATTAACGGCCCGTAAGTGAAGATAACGCCATTTTTCTTCATGGCCGCTTCCAGGACCATGTCCATGGCCCTCCGGACTCCCATGCAAAAGCCAGCATTTTTTGCCAATCTCACGCGCGCCATTTTTCAGATTTCGCCAGCTATAAGAATCCCTCTGGGAGGGGTCCTTATGCCTAATACCAGTGCCGGTTTGTAAAAAATTCAGCCCTTCCCCATCGCAAAATAAGCAACAGCAGGACTTCCCGTTTTCCTTTAAAAATATTTTAAAGCTTATCGGAATTTTTGAGGGGTGTCAATATGCCCATCACTACCCCCATGACGCCTTTTCCAGTTCAATCAAAATTCCTGAATTATTTTAACAAAATTGAGCGATTCTTTTAAACCACAGAGAACACGGAGATTCATTGCATAGTTAAAAAAACAAGATAAGCTCAATCTTTTCTCTGGTTTCTCATATAATCAATTCCTCAGATAAAAGTTTTCACTTAACGAGTGCACAGAGTTAAATAACGAAAAGGAGTTTATTTCCTTGATTTATCTTAACTTTCCTCTGGGCCCTCTGTGGTAAATCGCCTTTTTTTAGGTTTTATTTATTTTTTGCTATTAGCATTTAAGATAAGATATGTTATTCTGGAATAAATGAATTTTTAAAAACTCGTCGAGTAGATCCGGGAATTTTTTTTGCTTTTTAATTTTTATGAGCAAAAAGCTTAAGCCAATAATTAAAACGCCCCCCATCCGGGTTCCTCTGGGAATAAAAGACTTTTCTCTCCTTTTGAATTTTTCCAAAGAAATTAACAAAAATCTGAAGTTGGATAGAGTACTGCGGTGCTTCGCGGAAAAAGTTACGCATCTCTTGAAAACTGATTCCTGCCTTATTCACTTATTGAACGATGAAAGAAATTCGCTCAAAATGCGCAAGAGGTATAACCTCGGCCCGGGATTTTCCAAACCGCTCAATCCCAAGGAAGGGATGGCTGGACTCGTTTTCCGGGATAATAAAGCGATGATACTCTCCAATTTCCATAAAACTTCGCAAGGTTTATTCCCGAATAAAGCCCAAAAAGCAGGGTTTGTCTCAGCGGTTTGCCTGCCCCTGCAAGGCAGTCAAAAGCCAATCGGAATTTTAACCACCTTTAATCGGAAGGATCGGCGTTACAGTAAAAAATTTTTTTTCCTCCTCGATTCCCTTGCCGCCCAGGCTGCAGTCGCTATTGAGAATGCCCGGGATTATGAAAGAATTAAAAAGCAGCTAAATGATATTTCTCTGGTAAAAGAAAAAGAAAGGAAGAATAAAGATCTTCTCCAAGACCACGTCGTCCAGACCGAAAAAAGTTACCAGAAATTATTTGAGGCGGTGAACGACGCCCTTTTCTCTCTGAATCAGGAGGGTTATTTCGCCACTTCTAATCGCATGTTCTTGAAGATGACCGGTTATACGGAAAACGAAATCAGGAGTTTGCATTTTTCCAAGATCCTCCACCCCGAAGACCTTCCCCTGATGATCAATGACCATCAAAAAGTCATGCGGGGAGAATATGCACCCGACAGATATACTTTTCGGATCATCAACAAAGAAGAAAAAATCATCTATGTAGAGGGAAATTTTCGGCGCTTGAAAGAAAAAAATGCCGTAGTGGGGATTTTGGGGGTCTTGCGGGATGTTACGGAAAAAATCAAATTGGAACGCGAGCTTCTGGAGCTATCTATTACGGACGGCCTGACCGGCCTCCATAACCAGAGGCATTTTTTCAAAGAGTTAGACCAAGAAATGGAAAGGGCCAGAAGACAAAAAACTCCCCTCTGCCTTTTGCTCTTTGACCTGGATGCCTTCAAAGCCTACAATGATCTTAACGGTCACCTGGAGGGGGACAAAGTTCTCAAGAGTGTGGCTGGAGCTGTTCTTAAGTCCATTCGCAGGATGGATTCATCCTTTCGTTATGGGGGGGACGAATTTACCGTGATTTTACCGGGTGCCGGTAAAAAAGAAGGAATCCTGGTGGCGGAACGGATCAGAAAATCTTTTGAAAAAATACCCTACCTCCAGCAGATTAGCCTGTCCATCGGTCTGGTTGAATTCGACACCCAATACGATCTGACTACCTTCGTAAACCACGCTGACGCGGCGATGTATGCCGCAAAAAAAATGGGGGGAAACCAGATTTCTGTCTTCCCCCCCGATATCGCCTGAGGCAGTTTATTCCAGCCGCCGGTCCTTCCAGTAAAGTAAGTTGGTTCTGTTGGAAAGGGTCGGAGGATCGAAATTAACCCTCGTCGTACTGGCGCTCGTTCCTCCTCCCCCGCTGACAGTGACATACAGATCCGGAGGCATTGCTCCCAGAGGTTTAAAGGATACGACTGGGGTGGTGGCAATGCCAGTGCCTATGGTCAGGGACCTGGATGGTGTAGTTCCCACTGGTGCATTACTGGGGAGTAAAACACCTGCGCCGGTTGTGAAATTCAAACCGTATAAATTGGCTGCTCCTGCCTGGCTGCAGGGATCTCCGCCGGAAGGGGGAAAGTAGGAACTGAAATAAACAACTCCTCCGAAGACCGTGGCATCGGACAATATCTTTTCTCCCTGCCCGGCAAGGTTGATATACCACCCGTGTTTGTTGGGTGCATCGGTGTAAGTGCTGGAGGTAATATTGTCCAAATTGTCAATGTTATAAGTACTGGTCCGGTCATTGTCTTTGACTGCGTAAAATTTCTCCTGGGCATTGGCGGCTGTGGGGTCGACCTTATCCCCTGTCCCCCAATGGACCCACAAGTTGCCGTTCCCATCTTTGGACACAGAGGGGGTAGCAAAAACGGGCCTTATTACTCCAGTGGACGTCTGGAACAAATACCCCCCGCTCCAGTCGGAGGTGGTGCATGTTGCCTGCGCTGAGGTACAGAATTTAAACCGCCACATACTGCCGCCAAGGTCACCAATGTAGGCCGTGTCGATAAAGCCATCATTATCCGTATCAGCAATGGCCGGGGAGGCCGGAAGACTGTAATTCATGCTTGAGTCAGTGGATCGGGTATAACTCCCAAGAACACTCCCATCACTCAAATCCACTACGTAA
>JAOUFX010000522.1 GCA_029857975.1 Deltaproteobacteria bacterium
CATTTACAGCGGCTGATGAAACAGCAGAAGAGCCTCACAGTGATGACAAACGTGTAGATTCACGAGTTCACTCCGAAGGGGCTAAAGATCACCGATGGAACCGGCAAGGAGACGATCTTAGCCGCTGACACTTTCTTGTCTGCTTTGGGAAGGGTCTCCAACAATGAGCTCGCCAAAGCTCTGAGAGAGAAACAGCTTCCCAATGTGTTCGAAATCGGGGACTGTCAGCAACCGCGCCGGATCATGGAAGCCATGCATGAGGCCAACGCTGTAGCCCGAATGATTAATTAATTGCTATCCGCGAACCGGGGGGCAGGGCCCCCCGGAACGGTTCTCAGACTTCAAAAAATTAAATTTGTTAACGCCGGTCCGGAAAGACCCTAGGTCATGGTATTCGACCCATGACTTCACATAAAGTCCTGAAAAATCAGGTAGGTATGGAAAAATCTGCTTATCGATTTTAAGAGAATTGACTGATGAGGACAATTTATGGCCAAAATTATCATTCAATTGGGTCAGTGCTTACATTTCCAGAAAGGCTGCTCACGGTGCATCGACGAGTGCCCAATGCAGCTACTAAAATTTGATTTCCCGCCCCAGAATGGGGATATTACGATAGAACAAGAGATGTGCATCGAATGCCGAAACTGTGAAGTGACCTGTCCCCCAAAAGCCATAAAGGTGAAATCGACCGAATAAGGATCTGTTACAGGCATAGGCATGGACGTTGTTACTCTCTCCAAGGAACTGATTTGATCCATTTGCGGCGCGGCCGGAGCGAATGGAATTCTTCCCTCATCTCGCTGCCTTTTTTCCTTTTATAGAGGCGGTAAAGCTCATACCCTGAATCTGCTTTTCTGCGAACCATATCTCCTACGCTTTGAGTGGTCACGTTATTAGCTCGGATCACATAAGGAAAAAAAGAGAAACATGGATTTCCAATTGACCAAGTAGCCTTTCAAAGAAGGTGCTTTATGAATGTGGGAACCCTGTGGACCAAAGCCGCCCGAAGTTTTCCCGACCGATTAGCCATCGCTTACGGCGATTCCGAATGGACCTACCGGCAGGCCGACGAGCGAATCAATCGCCTGGCCAATGCGCTTCGCGGATTGGGGATTCAGAAAGGATCCAACGTAGCCATCCTCCTCCACAACTGCCCCCCTTTCATCGAGGGCCTCTTTGCCTGCTTCAAGGCTGGTATTGGGGCTGTCCCCATCAATTTTCGTCTTCATCCGAAAGAGTGCAGCTTCATCATTGACAACTCCGAAGCCCAGGCCGTGATCCTGGGGGAAGATTTCCGGGATTCCCTCTATGCCCTCAGGAAGGAAATGCCCAGAGTCAAGCATTTTATATCCATCATCGATCCTTTGGAGGGGATGCTCCGCTATGAGGCTTCAATTAAAAATCAACCCGCTACCTTTGCCGACGAAGAAATCGAAAGAGATCACCTGGCCTGGGTGTTTTATACCTCCGGAACGACGGGAAGGCCCAAAGGAGCGATGCTTACTCATCATAACCTGATGATCATGACCATGAATTTCTATGCCGATATGTGTTCTTTAGGTCCGGAAGATGCAATCCTCCATGCTGCCCCCTTAAGCCATGGAAGCGGGCTCTATTGCCTCCCCAACGTGGCCAAAGCGGCTGCCAATATCCTTCTGCCATCCAAGACTTTCGACCCCAAAATCCTTTTTGAAACAATCCAGAGAAGAAGAGTAACTAACATCTTCATGGCTCCAGCCATGATCAAACGCCTGATTCTTTCCCCGGAAATTGATCGTTATGACCTGAGCAGTCTCAGATGTATCAACTACGGCGGGGCCCCCATCCTGGTGGAAGACCTGAAGGCCGCGGTAAAAAAAATGGGCCAGGTCTTCGTTCAGCTCTTTGGACAGGCCGAGGCCCCCATGACGATCTCCTACCTGAGAAAAGAAGAACATCTCCTAGAGGGGACGGACGAACAGATGAAGCGGTTGACCTCGGCGGGGATCCCCCGGACTGATTTGGAAGTGAAGATCGTGGATGATATGGACCGGGATCTTCCTCCGGGAAAGATGGGGGAGATCGTAGTTCGGGGAGAGGTGGTGATGAAGGGCTACTGGAAAAACCCCGAGGCCACGGCCGAAACCCTAAGGGGCGGGTGGCTGCACACCGGCGACCTGGGCATCATGGATGAGAAAGGCTATGTGTATATCCTCGACAGGGCCAAGGACATGATCATCAGCGGAGGGGAAAATATCTACTCCCGGGAAATCGAGGATGTGATCATCAAACACCCCGCCGTTCTGGAAGTGGCCGTGATCGGAGTTCCCGATGAAAAATGGGGAGAGTCCATCAAGGCCATTGTCTCCCTGAGGGAGGGGAAGAAGGCAACGGAGGAAGAAATCGTCAACTTCTGCAAAGAATATTTGGCCAGTTATAAGAAGCCAAAATCCGTGGAGTTTATCGACGCCGTCCCCAAGAACGCCTACGGAAAAGTTCTCAAGCGCGAGCTTCGGGAAAAATACTGGGCCGGGGAAGCCCGCAGGGTGAGATAACGCCTTAAAAGGGCTGATTGATAGTCATAGTGGTAAAGATGTCCATTCCATTTGCTCTACCTTGGTTTTATCACCCTTGATCACTCGATCACATTCGATAATTTCTCCGTGTAGCGCGTCGAGAGACTTCCCTTCCAATGGGCTTTCGGCAATTTATCGAAAGAAAATCGGTGGTTTTAACAGTCAGGTATTAACCGGAATTTTATTGAAAAAATGGCAGCGCCCGAAATAGCTGCCTTTCCTCCCCTGTAGAGTCGAAGATTGGGGCGGTGCCCCTAAGGCACAGAGAGTGGCGATTACCAGCAGCTTTCGCCATTTGTCGGTGTCCCGGTCCGGACTATCGTGCTGTTTCCCTACTGTCAAGGTAGCTATCAAGATTAGCCGACAAGTTCTCGGGCGGAACTTTCATCTGTTGGCTTCTTGCATGCTCCTGGCGCACCTATATATTGTGGCTCAGATATTCAGGCTAAAGTTACGATTTCTGCTATATTGCCTCTGTTTTCTGATCACCGAAAATGTTTCGATATGGTTTTTATATGTTGAATCGGGGGGGCATCATTTCTACCAATAATCGTTTGCCTCGAAAGCCTCGCTGTCCCGTGCATTTGTAGGTGAAGCTCTCAAAGCAGAGGAAGCAATATTAAATTGTCAAAGAGCAAATCAGGGTCAGAAATGGTCCTGCTTTTTTATGATCGGGCTGTCCCCTTAACAGCTTCCCTTTTTTGACTCTTGACATCCTCCCTCATTCTGTTATCATCCCCTCAGAAACACGCTCTCCAATCACCTTGCTCGGAGGGAAGGTTATGGCTTGGAGGTTTTGAAACCCCACTTTTCTTTTAGGAGAGGAGTGGGGTTTTTGTTTTTTGAAGGCTAAATAAAAGGGGGGAATTTAGCGTGCAAGGGGATAGGAAAAGGACAAATGAACGCCGGAATATATTGGAGAAGATGGTTAGAG
>JAOUFX010000523.1 GCA_029857975.1 Deltaproteobacteria bacterium
TGCCGGTGACCATTACTACATACCCTTCGATAGGAAAATCTTTTTTGATAGTGTCAGCCAGTGAATCCATCATCCGTTCGATCGCATCCAGTCCCGGCCCCCGGATTTTTTCCGCTTTGAGAATGGAGCCATCCTCCACGTTGATCAAACGGGTATTGACATCATAAATATTGCCGAGCCGGATCACGGAACCGGTGATTATCACTTTTACCCCCAAAAGTTCCCCCACTTTCGACGCGGTTTCCTGGCTGATCATCCCGCTCATTCCCATTTGTTGTTCCTTGAGAATTTTTTGCAGTTGGGCCCGTTCCACCACGTCAAATCGCCCGGTCCTTACCAGGGAGGTGATCAACCATTCGGCCACGATCTCTCCGACTTGCCTGCCCCTGAATTCCTGTTCCCCTTTTTGCTCAAAGTCGATGACCGCAACACGGGTTTTCGCAGCCCCCCAGCACTGGAGAGGAATGGTCAGGGAAAGGTAGAAAGCGAGCAAAATTCCGAAAATTAGACCTACGCCGGAAATTGTCTTGCGCTTCATTTCATCCCTCCTGATAAGGAAAAATTCTCATAGAATTCCCAGGTACCCCTGAAGGACTACCAGACAGATATAAAAGGTGTCCACTACCGGCCGAAAGTTGCTCGGGGGGGCATTGCCGTTCATGTAGATATTTTTAACCGGCACGCTGCACAGGCGAACCCCCCGGCGGGCGCCCCGCAGGAGGACCTCGGTTTCAGTCTGGAAATGGCAAGTGGTTAAAACAATCTGGCGGAGTACCCATGAAGGATACAGGCGAAACCCGCACTGGGTATCTTCAAGGTGTTGCCCCAGGGCTTTGGATATGAAAAAGACTGCCGTCCGGTTGGAATAATAACGCTGGCGGGGAAATCGGTCTGCCTGAGCCATACGGGAACCGATCAGGATGGCTCCGGAATCTTGATCATGAGCACTGAGGAAGTTAGGGATATCTGCCGGGTCATGTTGCCCATCCGCATCCAAGGTAAGGATGGCGCCGCATCCGTTGGAGAGAGCGTGGGCAAAACCCAGGCGAAGGGCATACCCCTTGCCGCGGTTGGAGGGGATGGTGATGAGTTCAACGCCATGGCTGCGAGCGACCTCACCGGTTTGATCGGTGGATCCGTCGTTCACCACGATCACGCGTTGAACAAATTTTTTTGTCCGGTCAATGACCTCGCCGAGGGAACTCTCGGCGTTAAAAGCCGGAATGAGCGCATAAATGTTGCTGTTTCCCATGAAACAAACCTACCCTATCAACCTTAACCTTGACAAAATGAACGCAAGCTGTTAAACGATGCTTCAGGATGTTCAACAACCGCTCATTGACGGATTAATAACCAAATATAATTATCAGAAAAATCCCACAGGCGCAACAACAAAAATTGAAGCTGGAGATCTACTCTATCCCCCTTCGCTATGCTCTTGCACGGTGGAAAAAAATTAAGCTGGGTGGCCAATTGGTCCTATCGCCATTACCAACTTGTGCTGTGGAGCACTCTGATCCTTGCGCTGCTTTCCGGATTGCTGCTCAGTCGCCTTCAGTTTCAAAGCGACGTGGTCAACCTCCTGCCATCGAATGCTCCCGCCACAAAAGCGTTTGTACAATTCCTCAAAGAGTTTGGAGCCGCCGACTCGTTGTTCATCGTCCTGGAACGGAAAAGCGGAGGGGACGTGGAAACCTATAGCCCCTTTGCCGAAGTTTTGGCGCAACAGCTGATGGAGAGCGGAGAGTTTCGAGAAATCCAGGGCTGGCGGGGAAAAGTTTTCGAGAAACCAATCGAAGAGCAGTTCCTCGGCAAGGCTCTGCTTTACCTGACCGAAGAAGAATTGAGCCGAATGGAAGGCCAGCTAACGGATGCGGCCATTGACCGGCGCATTCGGGCTTTAAAAACCCGCCTTCATTCCCCTCTCGGCTCCTGGGCATCCCAGTGGATGGTTCGTGACCCCCTGGATCTCTGGCCGCTTTTTAAAAACCACATTCCTGCGGGAAGGCCAATCGAATCCTCCGGATACTTGTTTTCGGAAGACCGGAAAATGATGCTCCTGATCGCTAAACCCCAGGGGTCGGCACCCGATGTAGGCTACGACGAAATACTTTTAGAGAAAGTGCGCTTGGCAGAGCGGGCTGCCCGGCAGGCTTTCATCGGAGGGAAAAAAATCGAACCCTCTCTCGACCTTCAGGATCTCCGGATTGGCTTAACCGGTGGATATATGCATGCCCTGGAAGACCGCCGGATGATCAAAAAAGATCTGGCTACAAACTTTTCTGTTTCCTTGACCGGTGTCGTAATCCTTTTTACTGTCGCTTTCGGGAGGCTCGTGGCCTTCTCTTACGCTTTATTTCCCCTGCTGGCCAGCCCCCTCATCACTTTGGGATTCCTCTCCCCCTTCCTCGGGCGGATGAGTGAGTCGACGGGAGCTTTTGCGGCTATCATCCTGGGGCTCTCAATCGATTTTATCATCCTGCTTTACCTCCGCTACCTCGAGGAAAGAAATGGGGGGCGGAGTGTTTCCGGAGCTTTGGAGAAAAGTTTGATTAAGACCGGCCCGGGAGTGTTTACGGGGGCCTTGACGACCACGGCAGCCTATCTTGCTTTCCTGTTTTCAGATTTTCGGGGGGTGCAAGAGCTGGGTCTTCTGACGGGCACGGGCATTCTTTTCAGTATGCTCGGGGCCTTTTTCCTTTTTCCGGCTTTGGTGGCCTGGAGGGAGAAGAGGGGTAAAAAAGAAAAACCCTTTCGGCCCGTTTCTTCTTTGGGCCTCGAACGGTTAAGTCTTTGGTCCTTGAAGCGACCTTCGCTGATTCTGGCCCTCTCTGCCGCTATGACCCTGGGCACGCTAATATTTGCTTTTAAAATAGATTTGAACAACGATCCGAAACGGCTTCGGCCCGCCGACCATGCTTCTCTCATTCTGGAAGAACGAGTTCAGGAGAAAATGGGGGAAGGGCAGGAAATGATCGTGGTTTTAGCCCAAAGCCGGAAGGCAGAGGAAGCCCTGGAAATCCAGGGTATATTAAAGGCCCAATGCGCAAGAGCCATCGCCGCCGGGCTGCCCCTTTCCCGATATGAAAGCCTGGCCACATTCATCCCGCCTTATTCCCGCCAATCCCGGAATCTGCAATGGATCCAAGCTCGGGAGCAAGGAACCTTCAACTTCGACCGGATTGAGAGAAAATTCAGGGGAGTTCTCCAGCGAGAGGGACTTCAAGTCGAACCCTTCCAACCAGGGTTGAATACATTGCAAAAGATGCTGGCCAATCGGGAAATGTTAACTTGGGAAGTTTTTCAGCAAATTCCCCTGCAAGTGCTGAGCGAAAGGTTCTTGAGAAAAAGGGGAGAGATTTTTATTTCTGCGGCTTACCTTCATGTCAGGCCGGACTTTTGGAAAAACTCCCAGGCCCAAACCTTTCTGACCGACCTTCAAGGAGTTGCTCCTCATATTCAAATTACTGGATCAAAAATA
>JAOUFX010000526.1 GCA_029857975.1 Deltaproteobacteria bacterium
ATAGAATCCGTCCGCTATCCGGCTTTATATAACCGCTGATTAAGTTAACTAAGGTTGTTTTCCCAGCCCCGTTCGTCCCGATAATCGAGACAATCTCCCCCTCATGGATATCTAGATTGACGTCATACACGGCTTTGACAAATCCAAAATGTTTCTTCAAGTTATCTATCGCTAACATGAAATTTCCTCAATTGTTTTTCTTTTTTATTTTAGTCCATAGGCTTGAAACAGCTCCTGCGACACCATTTGGAAGGAGCATCACGAGAACGATGAGCGTCCCTCCGATGACGAACATCCAATATTGTGTATTCCCCATGGCATATAATTTTAAGTAGGTGAAGATGATAGCGCCGACGATAGGTCCTTCAAAGATACCAAAGCCACCCAGTAAGGTCATATAAACGATTTCGCCGGAAAAAACCCAATGGGATAAATCTGCTGTGACATGGCCATTCACAAAAGTCCAGAGAGCACCTCCTAACCCAACAAACAAACCGGAGAGGATGAAGGCATAGAGTCGATAGCGACGAACGCGGATACCAATCAACTCTGCCCGTACCTCGTTATCCCGGATCGCCTGGAGGGCCTTACCAAAAGGGGAGCTGACAATCCCTTTCATGACAAGGAAGCTGACAACGAATACGATTAACAAGAAATAATAATAGGTCCCTGAAAGAAACTGAGGCCTCCTGATCCCTTCGAATGAAAAGCCAAACATAGTGGGAAGGGGCACACGGAGTCCGTCGGATCCTCCTGTAAGGTGATAGAGTTTAAATAACAAAGCGAAGAGAAGCATGGCGAGAGAGAGGGTGAGGATGGAAAAAAAGATTTTTGTATGCCTTACACAGACAAAACCGAAGATGATGGAAAGCACCAGTGAAAAGAAGAGAGCCGCTGGAATCAATATCTCGAGGGAATAAGCTTTTGGAAAGTACTTACCAATCATAGCGACGGTATAGGCTCCCGCTGCAAAATAAGCACCATGGCCAAAGGATAAAAGGCCTGTATATCCTAAAAGGAGATTGAACCCCAGTCCCACGATAGCAAAGGTTAACCCGTACTCGAAAAGCATGAGATCGTGAATGGAGAGAAGACGGGGAATGAATAGTAAGGCGATAAAGATCAATACATAGATGATGATTCTTCGGTTTTTAACGGCCTTTTTTAAATCCACCTCTTATCTCCCAAAGAGACCTTGTGGTTTAGCCACCAATATGATCCCGGCGATTAAGAATAGCAGGGGCAATTCGATTTCTGGAAATATGGCAATGCCGAAGGATCTTGTAAAACCCACCAGGAGGGCTCCCACCAAGGCACCCTTGAGGCTTCCAAGGCCACCCACCACCACGACAATAAAGGCGAGAATGAGGGGTTCCATCCCAATGCCTAATAGGGCCGGTGTGGTTGGGACCACTAAGGCTCCAGCCAGCCCAGCCAGTCCAGATCCCAGCACAAAGGCGAATGTGCTGAGCCTCCCGATATCCAATCCCAGGCCTGTTGCCATTTCTCTGTCCAGAGAGATGGCTCTGAGCATGATTCCTAGTTTCGTTCTTCCCATGAAAAACCAGATGAATAATCCTGCAAGAAAGGTGATCACCATCACAAATAAAAAGTAAATGGGATAAACATGTCCTAAAATATCGACGCTGCCTAAGAGATCGAAAGGGGCAGAAGCATAGTAGGCCTGTCCTCCCCATATCATTTTGATCACATCCTCGAGAAGAAGGAGGGCTCCAAAGGTGAGCAAGAGTTGATACTCCAGAGTCCTTTTGTACATGGCCCGGATCAAGGACTTCTCCATCAAAAATCCAACAAACACCAATCCACTTAATAGCGATAGGAACAGGAAGAATGCGGGGACTTTGGTCGCAATCTGGATGATGGTCCAGGCAGCTATGAAAGCCCCCATTGCATAGAGAGAACCATGAGCTAAGTTAAGGATTCCCATGACTCCCAAGATGATATTAAGACCCAGGGAGGTGAGGAATAAAAGGGCTGCAAAATAGAGACCATTGAGTGCGTAAACGACCCACATAATTAATCACGCCTTAATCGATTAAATTGCAATATAACCCGGGCACCCCTCACCCTTACCCTCTCCCCTGAGGGGAGAAGGATGAGCGGAGGATAGGGTATGGACGACCTTAGTCGCCCATACCCAAGTTTTCTCCTCGATCTTTTCGATACCTACTACTTCCAGCTATTGATCCAGTCTACTGTCTTTATGCCAACAGGTGCGTTTACCTGGCTGGCTGGATAAACCTCAAGCCTTTTTGGATCAAGTATTGGGAATGGATATTTTGGCGTGAGTTTTGTAAACCCGACCAGTACGTCCTCAATGGCGTTGTGATCTTCTCTAATCGTCAGCGGCCCCGAAGGAGTTGGGAAAGTTATGCCTATCAAGGCATTGGAAATCTGATCAATGGTTGGCCAACCCCCCACGGCCTTTGCAGCCTTTTCAACTGCATATTTATACGCATAGATTGCCTGGTAGGCATGATAGCAAGGATAGGTTGGGTATTTCCCATATCTCTTATGATATTCTCCGACAAACCATTTTTGCAGGTCTGCAGAGGCCTTATCTTTTGGTGTAAACAGAAAATAGTGAGTTCCAGCACAGCAGATAATTTGCTCTTCAGGAAAATCTTTTCCTACTTCTTGAGGATAAGGTTCACCGCGCGAATAGGCCATTCTAATATTCTTAAAGAAGCCCATTCCCATTGCTTGCTTGCTGAAGGTGACAGCATCTCCTCCCCAAAGGGAAGAATGGACGATATCTGGTTTGGCTCCCATCAATGCACTGATATGAGCCGTGTAATCTGTATTACCAAGAGGAGGCCATAGGGTCTTCACCACCTCCACCTGTGGCATCAGTTTCTTCATTGCTACTTCAAAGATTTGCCAGCTCTCTCTACCCCAGGCGTAATCAGGGTTAATGCCAGCGACTGTTTTGGTTTTAGGATAATATTTTTTGATGAAGAGAGCCAATCCAATATTATCAATACCGAGGTGGGCCTTACTCCTGAAACCAAGTTTGAACATTGGAACTTTGTAAGGTGATGTTTTTCCTTCCATCAACTCATGAGTTCCGCAATCATAGGCGATGATTAGTCCTCCCAGTTCATCCGAGAGCGGAAGGATGGCTTGACAGCTCGCAGAGGAAATGTAACCCAAAATGACATCTACCTTATCTTCCAGAACCAATTTTCTACAAAGTTTGACCTGTGCATCCACACCACCTGCTTCATCCTTGCTGAGTAATTCAATTTTTCGACCGAGAATTCCACCTTCTTTGTTAATCACATCAGCGCACATCGCAAAAGTATTGTAGCCTGGGATACCAAATGGAGCGGCTGCAGCACCTGTAAGAAAACTTACGGCTGCAATTTTTATGGGGTCTTTAGGAATCGGTCTTTTCGTTTGGCCAATTGCTTTAGTCGTTACACACAATAATCCCACAGACAAAACGGTCACTCC
>JAOUFX010000525.1 GCA_029857975.1 Deltaproteobacteria bacterium
AAACAGACGATCCTTCCCGAAGGCGGAAGGAAAACCAATGGGTTCACGGTCCACAGGCAAAACCCCCGTGCCTTCCTTACCCGTACTTTCTGCCAGGAGTTGTTCCAACCATAATCCCAAAGTGGCGATGGATTCCGGCATCAATAAAGTTAATTTGTCCCGCCCGCGGAGAACCAGTTCGCCCATCACTGCGCCCAGGATCACTCCGGGATTTTCTTGCACCGGTACTGAAGGGCCACATGAATGGGCCATTTGCCGGGCACGATGCAGCAATGCGGCAACGTTAATCCCCATTAAGGCTACTGGCACCAGGCCGAAATGGGATAGGGCAGAATATCTTCCGCCGATGTCCGGAAAGCTTAAAAACGTCCGTCGAAATCCCCGTTCCTGGGCCAATTTCACCAGCGGGGTACCCGGGTCAGTGATGGCCACAAAGTTATCTCCGGCCCGATTGCCCTTGTAAGCCTCTGCTTTGGCGTAAAAATATTCCCCGAAGGCCAGGGGCTCGGCAGTCGTTCCTGACTTGCTGGCGACGATAAAAAGAGTCTCTCCGACTGAAACTTCTCTCTCAATTTTGAGAATGGTAAACGGGTCCGTAGTATCCAGGACAGTCAGGGGAAGCGCCTCCGGGGGCGGCAGGAATATCCGTTGAAAAGTCAGGGGGGCCAGACTGCTGCCCCCCATGCCCATATGGACTACATGGCGGAATCCGGCGGCCCGTATCTCAGCGACGAATTTAGAAAGGTCGTGCAGGCCTTCATCCATTTTCTCGGCTACATGCAGCCAGCCCAGAGCATTACGCATACCTTTCTGGTTCTCTGGATCTGCCTTCCAAAGACTGGGATCTTTCCGCCACAGACGCAGGCTGAATTGCTCCTCTTCCAGGCGGCGGAGTCGCTCCTTGACCGCAGTCATATAACCGCCTATATTCAATATCTGACCGGTCATGGATTTTTCTTTCCTTTCCGTTTCCCCTCATTCTCCAGCGCCGCGATTTTATTTAAACGACGGCGATGACGCTCTGTCCCGATGAAACGGGCAGTTAAAAAAGCCTGAATCAGGTCCCAAGCCAGCGCGAATCCTGTTACCCTTCCGCCGAGGCAAATTACGTTCATATCATCATCCTCTACTCCTTGATGGGCAGAAAATACATCCAGAACCAAGGCTGCTCGCACACCCGGAATTTTGTTGGCAGCTACGCACGCCCCCACGCCGCTTCCGCAGATGGCTATTCCCCGATCCACCTCTCCCCCGGCCACAGCTCTGGACATGGGGATGATGAAATCAGGGTAATCATCCTTGGGATTCAGCTTGAGAGCTCCGAAGTCCACCACCCCGTAATCCGCCGCCCGTAATGCCTCGGCTATCTGCCCTTTCAGTGCAAACCCTCCATGGTCTGCCGCAATCCCCACGCGCATTATCTTTATCTCCACATTTTTTTGCCACAGAGATCACAGAGGGCCCAGAGAAATAAATACCAAAGAATGAATCAAATTTTTAATCAATGATTTTAAATTCTTCTTTTCATTTTTTTAAACTCTGTGCCCTCTGTACTACTTTCGTTCAAACTCTGAAAATTTTAGTAAGATTTTTTCAATTTTATCTATGCTTATATGTGGTTATCTGTATCCTAAATTATCTTTTTTAATGACCATTCTTTATCTTTATATCTCTGTGATCTCTGTGCCCTCTGTGGCTAATAGTTTTTTAATTGCGGCTATGCCGCGCTGTGTTCTCTGTGGCCAAAAGATTCTGCCTCAAGTTTTCTGAATGGAACGCATGGCCAAAGCGGCTGCCCCGACGACTCCGGCATCATTATGCAGGCGAGACAACATGATTTGTAAGGATTCAGTGGCCGACTTCAGAGCCTGCTGTCCTACCCCCTGGGCAATCCGGTCGACAAGTTCCGGCAGCCCCTCGATCACTCCTCCGCCCAGGATCAAGCGACAGGGGTTAAAGGCGTTAACCAGGCTCACCGCTCCGGCGATGAGGGCTTTGGTCGCTTCATCGATAATTTGCAGCGCCAGGGGATCCCCTGTTTGGGATGCCTCGGCAACGATTTTTGCCGTCACCGCGTCCAATTTTCCCCCGACTATCTCCAGCATGGAGGCGCCAGCACCCGGATCCGCCGCAATCAATTCCTGGGCGCGTTCAGCAATAGCCCAGCCTCCTGCCAGAGCTTCCAGGCAACCTCGGTTTCCACATCGACAGGGCGAGCCGTTCAGGTCAATGGTGATATGACCCAGTTCACCCCCGCTGTTATTGCAGCCGGATAGCATTTGCCCGCTGCTTACGACTCCTCCTCCAACGCCAGTTCCCACGAAGAGGCATATAAGATCAGCGCATCCCTGACCAGCCCCATGAAGCCACTCACCCCAGGTGGCTGCCCGGACATCGTTGGTAACGACCACCGCAAGGCCCAGGGCTTGTTGGAGGACTTCCCTAAAAGGTTCGTCGTGCCAGCCCAGGTTGGGGGAGAAACGCACCGTACCATTTAGGGCATCAATTTGGCCGGCCACACCCACACCTACACCAACCGGTAATGGACTGGCGCCATTTTTAAGGGCTTCTATGGCTGCAACAAGATCCGCTTTTACCGCAGCCGGGCCTCTGTGCGCCTGGGTGGGGCGCCGAGTTCTTTGGCGCAGGTTTCCGGCTGCATCTACCAGGGCTACCTCTATTTTAGTACCCCCTAAATCAACTCCGATGGCCCATGAGTCAGATGAATCCATGATCGGTTTCCCCGAAAGGATAAGATTTCATCATCCAATTTCAAAGGTTAAATTTAAGGAGGTGAACTTTCCCGGTATCGACTTCGATCAATTGTAGGCGAAGCTGTTTGGCCGAAGGAGCTTCTCCGGGGAAGAAAATAAAACCATGGGCAAGATTCCCTGGATTTACGGCTTTATTTTCTAAAGACTTCCGGTTCAAATCATTGACAATCGCCCGGTGGGGATCATCCGAGGCGAGCCCTTTTGCCCCTCCGAAAGTGGCTCCGGCAGCTGCTCCTACCGCTGCCCCTTTCCCGATGGCACTGCCAATGCCTTGGCCGGTCACGATCCCAACGGCGGCGCCGATGATTGCCCCGGCCGTCGCCCCCAGAAATCCGGAATAGGCCCCTTCTTTGAAAATCTCTTTGGTCTGAGCATACTTGGTGGCGCGCTCATAGGCAATTTTATCGGCAAGGATGGGCCAGAGATTCCCTCCTGTATCTTCAAGGAAAGTTTGCTCGGCTACAATTTTCAAGGAATGTGGACCCTGGTTGTCAAACACCACCTGAACCGGAAGCATCCCTGCCCCGCGAACGTCAAACCCGAAGGTTTCCTCTGCCTTTTGGGGGTCGGCAAAGGCCTGGGCAGCCACTAAGGCCCCCGCTACCTCAATGGCATTTCCATAGGAGGCCGGCGCCCGAAAGGGTAATGGCTTGGCTTTATAGCTGGTGGCGCAGGAGAGAGAAAAAATAAAAATCAAGGTAAT
>JAOUFX010000524.1 GCA_029857975.1 Deltaproteobacteria bacterium
GGGGTTCTTCTATTTTGGCATCCTGTGGCTGACCGTTAAGCATCTTCCCAGAGTGCGCCGCCCTGCTCTTTTATTTTTAGGCAGCTTTTGGGGGCGCCTGGGGATTACCCTAATTGGATTCTATCTGATTATGGGGGGAGAAGGCCAACGACTCCTGGCCTGCCTGCTGGGTTTTCTGCTGGTGAGAAGCGTGCTCGTCCGACGCTTCCGGCCGGAGCCGGGGAGAGTAACCCTCTCTGTAAAATGAGGTTGGGCAGATGGATCTCATGAGTCTAAAAGATATCAGTCCCGATACCGTCCTCTTTTGGCAGCGGGGAGTTTTATCCCTGAACGCCACTATTTTGTTCACCTGGATCATCATGGCTTTATTGACCTTGGTCTCCTGGCTAGTGACTCGCAACCTTTCGACCGCAACGCAGATCTCTCGCTGGCAAAACCTGCTGGAAGTTCTGGTTTCTAACATGAGAAACCAGATTCGGGAAGTCAGCCAGCAGGAACCGGACCGGTACTTGCCCTTTATCGGGACGTTATTTTTATTTATTGCGGTCTCCAATCTTTTGGCGATTATTCCGGGCTATATTCCGCCGACCGGCTCCCTTTCCACCACGGCGGCCCTGGCCATTTGTGTATTTGTCGCGGTACCTGTATTCGGGATTCTGGATCAAGGTCTTCGGGGCTACCTGAAACGTTATATCCGGCCAACAGCTTTCATGTTGCCGTTTCACGTGATCGGCGAGCTCTCGCGCACACTGGCCCTTGCCGTTCGGCTTTTTGGGAACATGATGAGTGGAGTAAAGATTGTGGCGATTTTACTGGCCATTGCTCCCCTTTTCTTTCCCATCTTCATGTATGCCTTGGGGCTCTTAACCGGTCTCATTCAGGCCTACATCTTCGCGATTCTGGCCATGGTCTATATTGGCTCGGCTATCCGGGCCCAACATGAAAGAAAAGAAGCGCTCCCGGAAAAAGGGACTGCAGAGACAAAAAAACTAGACCTCAACAATAAAGAAGCAATAAGAAAGGAGATCGGGAAACATGGATAGCCTCACTTTGATCGGCATTGCTTCCATCATCACCTCGGGGTTGACCATTGCCATCGGGGCGATCGGGCCTTCTCTGGGAGAGGGGCGAGCCGTTGCCCAGGCATTGAGCGCGATTGCCCAACAGCCGGACGAAAAAAATACGATTACCCGGACCTTGTTTGTCGGCTTGGCCATGATTGAATCTACGGCCATCTACTGTTTTGTCATTTCCATGATTCTGATCTTTGTTAACCCCTTCTGGAAATACGTGATCTCCCGCTAGGAGGATAACCCGTGCTCTTCGACTGGTTTACGGTGGTCGCCCAGATCATCAATTTTTTGGTTCTGATTCTCCTTCTCCGGTACTTCTTATACGGCCGAATCGTCCAGGCTATGGACCGGAGGGAAAAGAAGATCGTTGCCCGGTTGGAGGAAGCGGAGGAGAAAAGAAAAGAGGCCGAGCAGGGAGTAGAAACCTATCAGAAAAAAATCCAGGAGATCGAAGAAAGGCGGGAACAAGTCATTTCTGGGGCCCGGCAGGAGGCGGAGGCCCAAAAAAAGGAACTCCTGCGCAAGGCCCGGGAGGAAGTCGATCAGATTCAGAAGCGATGGCAGGAGTCAGTCCAGCGGAAAAAAGATTTATTTCTGCAAGATCTTAAGCAACGGGCTGGCCAGCAAATATATGCCATCGCCCGCCGTATCTTGAGGGAGCTGGCCCATGCGGAACTGGAGAGGCAAATCATCAACGTCTTCCTCAAACGCCTCCAAGAGCTGGGGGAAGAAAAGCGGCAAGAAATTGCCGAAGAAATCAGCCGCGCAGAGAAAAGGGTGGTCATCCACAGTGCCTTTGAAATTTCGGCTGAAGACCGCGAAAAGGTTACTCAGGCAGTCCAAAAGTATATTGGGGATGGGATCGAGGTGCAGTACCAGATTTTGCCGGACCTGATATTGGGGATCGAGCTGAAGGCTGATGGCCATAAGATTGCCTGGAGTCTTGACCATTTTATGGAGTCTCTGGAGGCCCGCATCGCTGAGGCCATTGCTGAAGAAAAGGGAGAACTCCAGGAAGAAAAAAGGGTGTGGGGTGAATAAGGCGAAAAGTGAGGAAATGTCCGGCAGGGAATCACCGCCTCAGGGACTGAGCGCCGTTCTGGAAGATACCTTTCCATTGCTGGAAGGGGTCCTGGATGGATTTAAGCCCGAATTGGAGGTCCAGGAGGTTGGCACCGTCCAATACGTAGGACAGGGAATTGCCCGGGTAAAAGGGTTACCGGGTGCGAAATCGGAAGAACTTGTCTATTTCCCCGGAAATTCAATGGGGATGGCTTTCAACCTGGACCCGAGCGAAGTGGGGATTGTCCTTTTGGATAAAAGTGAAGATTTAAGGGCTGGGGTGGAAGTCCAGCGAACGGGGCGGGTCCTGGATGTGCCGGTAGGAGAAGCCCTTTTGGGCCGGGTAGTGGATGCCCTGGGCCGCCCCCTGGATAGGCAAGGGCCGGTGCGGACTGCTCAACGATTTCCTGTGGAACGGGAAGCTCCCGCAATCATGGACCGGGCACCGGTTTCGATTCCCTTACAAACCGGGCTGAAAGTCGTAGATGCCCTCATCCCCATCGGCCGCGGCCAGCGGGAACTCATTCTTGGCGACCGCCAGACCGGCAAGACGGCCATTGCTTTGGATACCATCATCAATCAGCGGGACAAAGATGTTCTTTGCGTTTACTGCGCCGTTGGCAAGCAGACATCTGCGGTAGCCAAAGTGATCGCCGATCTCCGCCATCATAATGCCATGGAGTATTCAATCATAGTAGTGGCCGGTGAAGAAGATCCGCCGGGGATCGAATTTGTCGCTCCCTATGCGGCCACCAGTATGGCCGAGTATTTCATGGAACAGGGACGGGATGTATTGGTGGTGTATGATGATCTAACGCGCCATGCTCGGGCCTACCGGGAGCTTTCCCTCCTGCTTCGGCGCCCGCCCGGGCGGGAGGCCTTTCCGGGAGATATTTTCTACATTCACTCGCGCCTGCTCGAGCGTTCCACCCGTTTGCGAGAGAAAAACGGAGGGGGATCGTTAACGGCCTTGCCGATCATCGAGACCGAAGCGCAGAATATCTCGGCTTATATTCCAACCAACTTGATTTCGATTACTGACGGGCAGGTTTACCTTTCCCCCCATCTCTTTCAGAAAGGGATTTTGCCGGCGGTGGATGTAGGAAAGTCCGTTTCGAGAGTAGGGGGCAAGACGCAGCTGCCCGCCTATCGGGCGGTGGCAGGAGATCTGCGCCTTTCTTATTCCCAGTTTGAAGAGTTGGAATCCTTTGCCCGATTTGGGACACGACTGGATGAACAAACCCGCAAAACGCTCGAAAGGGGCCGGCGGGTACGAGAGATTCTCAAACAGCCCCAATACGGACCCATGCCTGTTTACGAACAGATTGCTATCCTTCTCGCC
>JAOUFX010000527.1 GCA_029857975.1 Deltaproteobacteria bacterium
CTCGCAAACAGCCGCATACCGTTCCTGGAGTTCGGCGAAGGCTTTATCCGAACCGGGGACATCCTCCATCACGGCACTTTTCACATAAGCCCCCAGGAGCTTGCGGGGAGTTAAAAGCGGTTTCAAAATATCGAGGTGCCATGTGAGGCGCTTGTTTAAAAAATTGGCGATCTTCTCCGTGACTTGGCGAAGCTTAAAGAACTCCTGATTATCGAGATTCTTACGGGATAGGTCTTCGGCCATTGTTCTCGCCCCCCTCACGCTTCATCCGGCTTAAGTTCTGGACGAAATTCGTCTTTCCTTTATCACAGTTACAAAAGGATGTCAATCACTTAAGTTCTACCACATAGACTTCACCGGCATCTTCACGGGCATAAGAGCCAAAGAGGATCGATGACGGGAATCCTTGAATTTTTACATAATAAGAAGTCTGAAGGTTCATTTCGTTCTGAACGGCCCAGGCGGTGTATTCTTTCTCCCCCAGGGTCAACTTCAATCCCTGTAACGGATAGTTCAGTACAGATTGGGTAGGAAGACTTCCTTTAGGGCCGACGGCATGGAAAGTAATGTCGGCTCCGGTGGCTCCGAACATGGCTCCGGGCCAAGTCACATTTCCCGGGCCAATTTCAAACCATTGCCCGATTTGAGGGGTTCCGTAGATGTCCAGACGGTATTCGGAAACGATTGGTTTAACGGGGGCGTGGACCTTGGACACCAACTTGGCCGCCATGGCAGGATCGGCAACAGATAGGAAGTCGGCGCCCTTCAGAGGAGTCGGGAGGCCGGCAGGAGATGGGGGTTCTCCCTGGGTAAGGATTAACAGTGGAAAAGAAACCCCCTTTTTTGCCTGGAGGGTAATGGTCAGGAGGGCCAGCCCATACCGTATGGAAGGGTTGAGAAAAGTCTCCCGGGAGGCCAAAATAAGCCAGAGGACGATATCCGGCTTAAGTAATTCTTCCCTGACGTTCATCCAGGCCATTTTCTCCAGATTGTCCTCCCAAAAATGGCCTTTGACCTCCAGTCCATAGGGTTTCAGTTGAGAGAATACTTTTTTAACCTGCTCTTCAGAAGAAACCAGCGAGGTCATCCATACGGTTTTCATAGCTTCTTCCTTTCTTCATAAATTTATTGTATAGGAAATTCCTTTTTGGACACGGATTTACCCTGTTAGATGGTTACTATCTAACAGGGTGAACACAGAAAGTCGCTTAGCGCTTAGCGCTATGCGCATAGCGTCTTTTTTTTCTGCGGTTATCTGCGTAAATCTGCGTTCTATTAAATTTTATTATCACAGTTAAACCGCAGAGGCCACAGAGAATTTAACAATTTTCAATGGATTTTTCTTAGCTTTTCTTGCAAGCGATTGGCTTGCTCGATATCTTTTTGCGCTTTGAGATGCTGGGGGTCCAGTTGGAGCGTTTTTTTCCATTCTTGGATGGCCAGGTTCAGCTCTTCGGCGAGAAAATGCCTGACCCCCTTTTGGTAATGGTTCTCGGCCTGGGCTCTCTGATCCTGTAAGTGTTTTTCGAGGGTTGCTATCATTACCCGAACGTTCTGGTACGTTATATCTACCTTCTTGAACATTCTTAAAGACTCCCGATAATTTTTTTTCTGGAGGAGTCTGGTTCCCAATTGGTAATAGGAGGCGTTTTTTAGATCGTTGGCCTCGCTATTGGCGGGAGTGTATTCCAATATTTTTTCGGCATAGCGGACGGCTTGATCATACTTCTTCGCCTTGAGCAAGGCCCTGGCCTTCGTTAACATCTCGTCTGAAGAAACGGGCCTGGCTGCCGCGACGGTTGCAGCCGCGGATTCCAGGATGGGAAGTCTTAAAGTCAGGCCTGATTTTAATTTATCGCTACTGGGAAGATCATTAAAATAGGCGACCAGAAAGTCCTTATCCGGATCATGATATGTTGCCCCGGCAATTTTCCTTAAGGTGTCCCCCTCTTTGGTTTCATAAAAAATAAGATCCGTTTCATTCAATTTATATTTTAGATATTCCAGGGCCTGCGGATAATCAGGGTTGTAGGCAAGAACAATCAAAAATTCCTGGCGAGCGGCCGGCAATGATTTTTTTTGGTAGTGTTCCAATCCTTTCAAAAAATGTTTTTCGGCTTCGCTGCGGATTCTCGCCTCCAGAGTCTTTATCTTTTCCGCAGACTCCTGGTCATCCGGTCGTAAGCGGCTCACGACCTGCCAGTAAAAAAGAGCTCTGCGCCAATTTTCCTTTTGTTCCAGTGCAATGGCTTTTGCTCGATATTTTGCAGGGAAGGCTTCGAAAGGATCCTTGGCTGTCACCTGTTCTGCGGAAGGAGGCAAAGCCGGAGGAGGAGCTGCTTCCTTCACCGGTTCTTTGGGGAGAGGCGGAACGGTGGCACAGCCGAGAAAGAAAACAAAAAGCAGAACGGCCCAAGGCAGTCGGAAAAATGATGGATGGGGGTGCTTTCCCTCAGGCAACCGATAAAAATCGTTCTGGCGCGATGGATTCATTTTCCTGTTACAAGTCCCGGCAATCGTTCAACGGAGCGCCTTCTCGCTAAAATAAGCAAGATTCTTTTCAAAATCTTGCAGATCAAAATGGCCGTAGATCATAGCGCGATGGATGCGATAGGGATGGATAAAAAATGGATTGCTTTCCCTTTCCACGGTGAATGCCCCTCGGTAGCCAAGCTTTCTGAGGAGAGTGACCACGAACGGATTGGTGTCCCCGTAGGGATAGGCCAGATATTTTACGTCTTTATTGAGGCGCCTTTTAATGATCTTGGCGGATTCGGTTAATTCCTTTTTGACGGCCTCAAAAAAATCTCTGAAGGATTCTTGCCCGCTCCTCTCCAGTTTGCGATGGGTTTTGGTATGGCATTGCATATCTACGCCGCCTTGAGCCATTTCCCTAAGCAGGTCCCAGTCTAAGGCTTGATTACTTGGAGAAATTAAATCGGTATACACAAATAAAGTTGCTGGGTAGCCATATTTTTTCAAAATAGGGAAAGCAATCTCATAAGCGGATCGCCAGCCGTCGTCAATCGTTATCACTACGGATTTTTTAGGAATCTGGGACTTGAAATCAAGAAAAGCGAAGAACTCATCCATGGTAATGACCCGGTACCCCTGTTGCTTCAGGAAGCTCATTTGTTCCTCAAAGTCCTTGGCGGTAACCGTCATCGCATCCGCCTTGTTCTTCGAGAATTTGTGGTAAGTGATCACCGGGACGGTTTGATAACCTTGCCGGGTCAAACCGCCTTTGTCGCGGAGCGTAAGCGGGATAATCAATTCCTGTCCGGGATGAAGTGATTCACTATCGTTGAACTCCGCAATAAACCAATCCAGGGACGGGTCATTTAAATATTTCGTCGCCAGAGAAGAGAAAGAATCCCCGGGTTGAGCAATAACGGCGATAAATTCAGGGAATAATCTGGCGTAGGTCTCTACGGGAGGCTGCCGTTGAGGCGCAGGGGAGGGTGGAAGTTGG
>JAOUFX010000528.1 GCA_029857975.1 Deltaproteobacteria bacterium
CTGTGCTTTCCTATAAACCGATACTTCATCTGTTTCGTCTTGAGAATACGGCCAAGGCTTTTTTTAAAATGTCCCTCTCTTCCTTCACCTTTTCTAATTCCCTCCGGAGTCTCTTTATTCCCGCTTCCTCTAGCGTTACACGGCCCTTCCCTACGAAGGCTTTATCCCCTTTAGCCAAGAATCTTCTCCTCCATATATGAAGAAGATTGGGATGGATATCAAGCTCCCGGGCTACCTTACCTACCGGCATTCCTTTCTCTGTGACCAGCAGCACTGCATCTCGCTTGAACTCACGGCTGAAATGACGATTCTTTTCCCCCATAGGCACCTCCTACCCTATCATACAAATTATTAGCTCTGTCCATCAACTCGGGGGAAGGTCACCTACTATCCTTCAATAGCAAGGTAATCTGAGGGTTGAAGATTAATGGTAGAAATATGCAAAATTGAGGGGCAAGATAAAATATATCGCCCCTCAATCTTAGGCTAATGATTGGAAACTTTACTTCTACATAAGTATTATTTCGAAGGTAGGGTATAGGTACCGGCAAACTCATAGAACGCAAAGCCCTTTGCTTTATAATCGTCATCCCACTGTGGCTCCTTGGCGGTATAAGTCCCGTTTCCCTTGACCCCTTTAAACCGGCCGGTTCCTTCCACATATTCAACCGCAAGCTTATACTCCCGGAACTTGCCGCCTGCTGGAGGGGGTTGAATTGCGGGTCCCTTCCATGACAAGAGGAGCGTGGAACCATCCTCAAAGATAATTGAACTATACCCCTGAACCCCTTTTTTTGTATCAAAGGTTCCTCTGCACGATGTCGTAGCAACCTCGCCGTTCTCGAAAATACTCAGGCCTTTTCTGTCTAACACGCCAATGATAACGCCTTCCGCTTGGGTCACTTTGACCATTTCTCTCTTTTCGATCATGCTAACAAGTTTGAAATTCATAGTCTCCGCCCCGGCTTGTGTGATCATCGGCAGAAAACCGATCAAGACAACGACTGTAAATGTCAATGTCACGTTTATCTTCTTCATGGCCCCCCCTCCTGTTTTCAACGAAAGAAGTGTATGGGATTTTAACTCTCATAGAAATATAAGACTTGGAAAAGTGCCTCCAAGAGGACAAATAACCCCTCGGAGGCTTCATATTGGCACCTTCTGGATTCTTCCCCCCATAACAACCTCAAGGTTAGAGGTAAGGTTGTTAGGTTAACCGAGACTCAGATGGGTTACTTTTCATGAAACAAATATCATCAAATATTGAACAAGTCAATCTAAAAATAATCTTGTGAAAATTATTATTTTAAGGATTATCGCTTATAACCTTGCATAGGCGGGGGGATTTCCAGAATCACTCTTTCAGGAAGAAGTCCTCGCTTTCCAAGGAAAATTTCGTCCGCCTGCCAGATTTATTGCTTCCACCTGCTATGTAGATTGTCAACCCAAGAAACAGTTGTTTTATCTTTTTTTATGGATCTATAAGAACAATTTCCCCAGCCTGCTATCCGTGGTCAAAAGCCACAGGATTCTTATCCGATTATTCGCTCAACGGATCGCCGCATCCTACGAAACGTAACAGTACCTGTTACAAGGTGAAAGTTAACGGTCAATCCAAATCGTGAGGATTAAGTTCTCCCTATAGGATTAACAAACCCCAATGCGATAGGGTTCGTTATTTAAAAGAATTCTCCGGATCCGGATGATCAATTTCCTCGCAATGGCAATGATGGCTCGTTTCGCCCCCTTCATCGCCTTCAACTTATTGTATTTCAACCTCATCAAGGGATCTTTGGTAATTAAAACCCAGCTCGACTCCACTAAACAGGTTCTCACCCGCTTATTCCCACACCGGGTGATCCTCCCCTGCCGAACATACTGCCCCGTGGAAAACTCTGACGGAGTCAAACCAATATAGGACGCCAACTCCTCTGCCCTCTTAAACCTCTCCACCTCCTGTAACTCCACCAGGATCTCCATCCCAATCAAGGTCCCAATCCCAGGAACTGAACATAAAAGCTTCAGCCTCTGCCGATACTTTGAACTCTGGGATAACTCCTTGACCCTCTGGTTCATCTTCATAAGTTGATCACTCAAATACTCGTAGAGCTCAATTAAACTCTCAAAACAGACCCTCAACCCCTCTCTCGGAAGGCCTAACCCCCTTAACCATTGAAGATAGCTTTGGCTCCAACCATGCCTCGGAGCAAAGGGAGAGGTAATTCCATAAAATAAGAGCTTACTTTTTATCTGCCTGGCCACATCGTTCCGATGCTCTACAATCTGACGTCGAGTCCTTAGAAGCTCCCGATCTACACGGTCTTCCTCCTTGAGGACATACACTCTCTTAAGCAGATTGCCCTCTAAAAGCTTCGCCAACTTCCGACTGTCTCGCTTATCTGTCTTAACCTTGTTACCGGATTCAACTGGAATGAGAGAGGGAGGAACAACGATGGTTTCTATTTCGTCTTCAGTCAGTCTGTCATATAACCAGAACCCGCAGGGACCTGCCTCATAGGCTACCTTGATCTTACAATCCTTAAAACGATCCAGAAGCCTCCAAAGGGCATGATATTGGCTTGGGATACCCCCATGGAAAACTTCTTCTCCCTCCATTTGCGCTGTAACATGCCAACTCTCTTTGTGAACATCCACTCCAATAAAAACTTCCTTGCCTCTGACCAAAACCTTTTTGTTCTGAACTTCTCTCTTCATAATTGTTAGCCTCCTTTCTATGGTTTTCTAATGGAGACAGTATATAAGGGGCTAACAATCTAGCATAGTATCTACTTATGTTTCTCCTTGCGTGGTCCTTGAGGGCGGGGATTACGGTTTGAAAGAGGCAATAAAGGCCTAATTTAACTGTAACGAAAGGTTAAGTGTTAATAAAAATATCTGGAAATATACTTTCACCCTAAAGCCTTTGTAATTTCCCCATATGCTTCGTCAAAGTTGCCCTCCGAGATCAAAATAGGTTTTCCGAATTTAACCTTTATTGTGCAAAGAGGTGTCGGCCATTTCTTTCGATCCCAACCATGACTTTCAAAGAATTTTGAGCCCTTAAATTGTATTGGAACGATGGGAACTTGACTTTGTAATGAAATATGAAGAAATCCCTTTTTTGCCACAGAAGGAGGGCCACTCGGCCCATCTGGTAAAAGAACGGTGGAATATCCCTTTTTTAGGTATTCCACAAGCTCGTCAGCCGCCTCTCTTCCAGAATGCCCTGTTGACCCAAGGATGATTTTCTTAACACCAGTAAAGCGGAGGAACAAATGAATTGACTTCATGAACCAGAAGGGGTGCTGCATCCAAACCTCCGACCGATTGTTCAAGAATACAGCTCCATACAAAGGAACGAAGGTATGCCAAAAACAGAAAATATAATTTCGCTGAGCCTCAAGATGCTCCTGTCCCACAATTTCTATCTTGCTTGTAAAATGAACAATGTAAGCGTAGATAAACAACATC
>JAOUFX010000529.1 GCA_029857975.1 Deltaproteobacteria bacterium
AAAAATAGAAGACACCTATTTCACAAGCCGATCAGGAGGGGAGAATATGCATGGGAACGCGCTGAAGAAGAAACTCAAAGAAGGCCAGGTGTGCTTCGGCACATTCATGCGTCTTGGCCCGGCCGCTATGGAGGTCATCGGCTATGCGGGCTGGGATTTTGCGGTCATCGACATGGAACACGGCATTTTCGATTTCCCTTCCATGGCGGATATGGTCCGCGCTGCCCGGTGTGCGGGCATCACCAGCCTGGTCCGGGTACCGGAGCCAAACCCTTCTCAGATTATGCGCGCTGTCGACGCCGGAGCAGAAGGTGTTCAGATCCCCCAGGTGGACTCCCCCGAGGCGGCGCGCCTCGTTTCCCAAGCAGCCCGCTACTATCCAGCCGGAAAGAGGGGACTGTGCAGCTACGTCCGGGCCGCGGGGTATTCTTCCATCCCTCCAGAGGAGCACATGGCCACGTCCAATGAAGAGGTGCTGACCGTGATCCATATCGAAGGGGAGAGAGCCGCCACGGAAATCGAGGCCATTGTGGAGACGCCGGGGATCGACGTCATCTTTCTGGGGCCGTGGGACCTTTCCCAGTCCCTGGGAGTGCCGGGGCAAACCAAGCACCCGCGGGTCGTAGAGGTCATGGAAAAAGTGATTGCAGCATGCCGCAAAAAAGGGATGGTCACGGGATCGTTCGTCCGGGAAATCGAAGACGCTCGACCCTGGCTCGAAAAGGGCGTACAATACATGATGGTGTCCACGGATGCCGGCCTTCTGCTCCGGGCTGGAACCGAGTGGCTCGAGAAGCTTAGGAAGATGCGCCTACGGTAGCTTTCTTTCTCCGATGGATAGCTCTTCCAATTCCTTTCTATTCAATATGGCGATTCGTTTTCCTTCTGGTTTTATTAACTTCTCCTTCTCCATTCGGGCTAATATCCGCGAAAGGGTTTCCGGAATCGTGCCTAAGAGGCTCGCCAACTGGTTTTTTGAAACATCCAGCTCGAAGTCTATGGCGTTCTTTTGTTGCTCGCTGAGGAGGAGGAGATAAGCGGCCAGGCGTCCCGGAACTTCCTTCAGCGACAGGTCTTCCACCAGGCCGGCAAACTTCCGTAACCGCCCGGATAAGACCGCCAGCATGTTCAAGGCCACCGAAGGATTTTTTCCGATTAAATCCACGAAAGCAGGCCGGGGGAAGAAGAAGACCCGGCTCTCCTCCAAAGCTTCGGCGTAGGCGGGGAATTTCTCTCCGGCAAAGACTGCCACTTCCCCGATGGGTTCCCCAGCGCCGAAGATATGCAGAATCTGCTCCTTGCCCTCGGGAGAGAGTTTAAAGACCTTCACCCTCCCCGAGATCACCACATAAAATCCCACTGCCTCATCACCCTGGGAAAAGATCATCTTTCCCCGAGGTATGATCTGATCCATCACGATCATGGCCAGATCTTCGTACTGCTTCCGGGCAAGCCCTTGGAACAGGGGAATGCTGGTAATCTGCTCGGTTAATTTCATGTTTTTCCCTTGGCACTGGAAATATCATTTTCTTTTGACTTAAGTCAAGGCTATAACGCCAAAGAAGAAATAGGATTAAAATTAAATAACGGGTTCCAGGATTCGAGGGGTCAAGGGTCCAAGTGAAATGAAATAATCTTTTCCCCTTGAATCCTCGAACCCTTTATTTAGGAGCGCCGCCAATGAAATGGAATGCAGCAGCAAATGAAGCCATATCCAAAGTTCCTTTCTTCGTCCGCTGGCGGGTGCGCAAGAGAGTGGAGGAAGAGGCAGCCCGGTGCGGGGAAAAAGAGGTCCGCCTGGAACATGTGAAGACCCTCCAGAGACGGTTCCTGAACCAGATGGAAGATGAAGTAAAAGGTTACCGGGTAGAGACCTGTTTTGGACCGACCGGCTGCCCGAATCGGGCAATGATTGACGGCAACCTTTCCAAGAAGATTGAAGAGGACATCTCAAAAAGAAACCTGAAAACATTTTTAAAGGAAAAGGTGAAGGCTGCTTTAAAAATGCATCATGAGTTTCGGGTCTCCATTTCCGACTGCCCCAATGCCTGCTCCCGCCCCCAAATCGCCGATCTGGGGCTGATCGGCGCCCGCAGTCCGATGGTTGCGGATGAACCCTGCAGCGAATGCAGGGCTTGCGTTGAGGCCTGTCGGGAGAAGGCGATTACCATCGCAAAGGGGAGACCTGTTCTGGATCTTGCTAAGTGCCTCTCTTGCGGCCAGTGTATCACGGCCTGCCCCCCGGGAACCTTGCAGGAAAAGGAAAGAGGGTACCGCATTCTGGTAGGGGGAAAATTGGGCCGGCATCCCCGCCTGGCGGCGGAAATGCCGGGGATTTATGGGGTGGAAGAAACCTTACGGATGATTGACCGCTGCCTGGATCATTATCAGATGCACTGCAGGCACGGGGAGCGCTTCGGAGAAATCCTGGAACGGACCGGCATCTCCCACTTATTCCCCTCGCCCCTGAAAAAAATTAATTTCTTGACTTGAGTCAAGGATTCACCCCCTTTTTTAAGTTATGGTGAAAGAAAGGTTGGTAAAAAAGGATAAAAGCCGACCTCTGAAATTATATCAACCCAAGAAGAAAGGAGAGAGAAGAAATGGAAAGCTTGAATATGTTCTGTTATCAATGCGAGCAAACAGCGAAGGGTGAAGGATGCGCGAAGATGGGGGTATGCGGGAAGGAACCGAAAGTGGCAACCCTCCAGGATCTTCTGCTTTATGCCCTTAAAGGATTGGCGCTCTATGCTCTGGAGGGCCGCAAAGCAGGAGTAAATGACCGGAAGGTGAATGTTTTTACGGTTGAGGCTTTATTTTCCACTTTGACCAATGTGGATTTTGATCCGGAGCGGTTTGTTGAGCTGATTAAGCGCGGTGTGGAAATCAGAGAGGAGCTCAAGAAAAAAGTCCAGGCCGCTGGTGGAAAGGTGAATTTTGAGGATGGGCCGGCCACTTTCAAACCTGCTGGGAATCTGGAAGGGCTGATTGCTCAGGGTGAAAAGGTCGGATTGAAAGCGGATCCGACAATTAACCCGGATATTCTTTCGTTACAGCATACGCTCCTTTTTGGAGTGAAAGGTGTTGCGGCCTACGCCGATCATGCCCAGATTCTGGGTCAGGAGGACGATAAGGTTTATGCCTTCATTCATGAAGCTCTGGCGGCTACTTTAAGGAAAGATCTGAGTTTGGATGACTGGATCAAGCTGGTGCTCAAGTGCGGGGAAATCAACCTGCGGACAATGGAGCTTCTGGACGCGGGCAATACCGGAACCTATGGTCATCCCGTTCCCACCAAGGTTTCCCTTGGAGCCAAGCAAGGGAAAGCCATCCTGGTTTCAGGGCACGACCTCAAAGACCTGGAGGAACTTCTCAAACAGACCCAAGGCAAAGGCATTTATGTATATACTCACGGGGAAATGCTTCCGGCTCATGGCTACCCGGGATTGAAGAAATACTCCCATTTTTAT
>JAOUFX010000530.1 GCA_029857975.1 Deltaproteobacteria bacterium
CTCAGTCCGTCGGGTCGCATTTTCACCGAGGAAAGCATAGGCGAAGTCCTCGCGAGCCGGGAGCTTCTGTCCCACCTCCGCGATCTCGGGACCATAACCGGGGGTCGGCTCCCTTCGAGAAACGAAATCGCTCCCGCTTCCTCCAGCGCCTCGACGAAACGATTCAAGCCGTCCGTAGCAGGAAGTGGGAGGCAATGAAAGCGGGATTATGAATGGTACAAGTCGCATGGACATAAAATCGGGCTTAAGGGTTTTAGTCGTATTAAAGAAAGACCAACGTTCCGGGAAACTAACCGAAGGGATAGTGAGGGACATTCTCACAAAATCTCCGACTCATCCCCATGGTATTAAAGTCCGGTTAGAAGGCGGTGAAATTGGTCGTGTTAAGAAAGTAATAGAAGGCTAGCTTGTATGGAGCCGGGGACATTCTATATTCCCCCTGTCAAGGGGAAAATTATATTTTTAAAAGTAGACCGGGACGTTCGTGCAGAGCGTGCTTAGTGAATTAAATTTGGCCTTTGGATCTTGGGGAGAACCAGTTGGTTGAAAAGCAAATTCTTCCCGAGAAAAATAATCCCCATCAGCGACCTGATTTCCGGATTCCCACCTTATGGAAACACAGAAAAAACTAAATGATCGATCTTGCGGTTACCTTTTGGGACTTGCCGTAGGGGATGCTCTGGGGACAACTCTGGAATTCAGGGGGCCGGGTACATTTCGACCGATCCGGAAAAATATTTAAAGGCGGGCCACTCAAACGCTAACTCCGCACCGGTCTTTTTATGTAAAAGCAAGGATTCGATCCGCCAGTCACCTTAAATCTGTTCTTAACTTCTTCCTGAAATCATCGGAAATCATCGGTTGACAGATTCTGTCAAAGAATGTAGATCTATATCCATAATCATTAAAGGTTGGGAGATGGTTTTTATCTCGGAAATTTTGGCGAATAGCAGAGATTGGCACGCTGTACGTAACAAATTCTGTTTTTTCTAGTGATCTTGGTGGGTTGGGTGTTGTTATCTTGAGTCTGATTTTTCCTTTTGTCAAGGGTTTTTGTTTAATTCATCGATAGAACCCCCAGTTTTTCGTTTCAGGAATGGAGAAAAGCTGCATTTCTTTCGCCCCCTCCTAAACCCTTGTTGAAATGATTTGAAATTCCTTACTCCCTCCGGATGCCTTATTAAGATTTTCGAGAAATTCTTGGGAAACTCGAAGACCAAATTCTCTGGCCTTCAGAATATCCTCCCACGATTTTCCATATACTCCCTTTCGATAATAAGTGAAACCACGATAAATATATGCTTCACCACGGTTCGGATGGACCTCAATAGATTTGTTAAAATATAAAATTGCATGATTATGGTCGTCTTTATACATGTAAATCTTCCCTAAAAACTGATAAGCCCTGGCTAACTTTGGATCGATCTCGTTATCATATTCATCCCTCCATTCCCCCAAATATCGGAGCCTCTTCACCAATACCAGCAAGGGAGAGGAAGAGGCAATATCAACAAACCTCACTCCCATTCGATAACCGCTGCCTTTTGGGTTGACTCCTTTCCAAACTACCTCCACATCCGTTTCGATGAATTTCGATTCAAGCCTCGAATCGATAAATATTCTCAACTTCAGATTTTGACCAACCTCCATGTTTTCAGAAACATAAAGCTGTAGCCCGCCCTTGCTGATATCGACCGCACAGCAAGGTTTACCCTCAGAATTCTTAGTTGGCCAGTATTTAACCGGCAAATTGATTGAAAATCTGCGATATTTCCTCTTTTTAAAATTCGCAGGCCCCCAAAGGGGTTTCCTCTCTTCTTCTTTCGCCATCTCGTTTTGGTGCCCAAGACCTACTTGAATTGTCCGGTCGGCAAACATTTACCTAACTCCTCGCACTAGACATTCATTCCATATTCTCCGTTCCAAATGTCGAATATTCGGCCCATAATTGAATACCAAAAGTCTAATTCGATTTTTCTGAAAACTCCGGGAGGGATAGATCGCCCTTTGTCGCTATTTGGTAATTTGCCCAAGAAGAAAGCAACTCCAAAGCTCAAGCCAAAAACCTCATCTTTTCTTTCCCCTCAATTTTACCATCCTCTCCCGAGTGGTCTTTGTTTCTCGAATAATGATTTAAAAGGATCGATCGCCTTTATTCTTCACAGTTTCCCTGACTGCTTTACTTATCATTTCCATGATCAAATTCATCTTAAACTGCCAGGAGTCTCCGATCCGAAACCCAGCCAGCTTTCCTGAAGAGGCTAGCTTATAGACAGTAAATTCAGATGATTTCAAAATATCGGCTAATCTCTTTTGACGTAACAATATTCGCTATAAGTTAACCCTCCCATAAATATTTCCTCTGCTTGGGCAGAACGGGCTTATTCCTTAATTTAATTTTCGGCACATACGGGAGAATACTAAAAAGAATTCAACCGCTAATCCGTCTCAAAAAAAGGCCCTATATCATCCGCAAAAGGTTTGGCGCTCTGGTAAAAAAACAGGGTAGCTGTGAGTCTCCATCTGATGGAAAAATGGGGACCTCACAGGCATTGTTAAGCTGGGGAATGAGTCCTGTAATCGTTAGCAAGTGATTTTGTCCTAATAGGGCAGATTTTAATCCGTAATTGATAAATATCAATTCGTGTATGGATGTATTAAACTAATGAAATTGTTTGATTGACAGATGTGACATTTCTTGATAACAAGATAACGGGTCACCCGATAAAGCCATATCCTTTGTGAGGAGGGGGCAGAAAGTGGCGTTTCTTTTTTTTGATTTGGATGGGGTATAGAGCAGACTACAAAATATCTCGGCAAGGGAAGAATATTATGTTTAGAACAATGCTCGTTGAAGATAGCTCCCTATTTAGACAAGTAGTTAAAAATAAATTACAGGATCAATTTCCTGCAATGGAGATTATTGAAGCAGCGGATGGATTTGAGGCATGGCAGAAAATTGATTCTCATCCTCCAAACCTAATCTTTATGGACATCAGGTTACCCGGGGAAAACGGCCTGGAACTAACCAGGAAGATAAAAACCTGTTACCCTGACGTTATCATTATTATTCTTACGAGTCATGATTTGCCAGAATATCGAGAGGCGGCGACCCGATACAAGGCTAATTATTTCTTGCCCAAGGATGCAATAGTAAATGATGAGATTTTCAAATTGGTCGAAATCATTCTATCGGGAAAAGGCTTTAATGATCTGGAGACGGACAGATAGGGTGATTTTGTGAGAAAGAACATCAAAACAAAACAGCAACTTCTCCATGATCTGGAGAAACTTCAGAAGAGGCTTGATACTACGGAGCGACGCTCCCAGGACGCTATTGAGATATTGCAGGATGCGCTGCAAAAAAAAACGCATGAGCTAGGTCAGCGAGTCAAGGAACTGAATTGCCTATATGCTTTTTCAAATCTCATCGAAAGGCCCGACATTTCTTTGCCTGACATATTTCA
>JAOUFX010000532.1 GCA_029857975.1 Deltaproteobacteria bacterium
GTTTTCCATAGGGATCTCATCGACCGAAGGAGCATCCGGATCCGCGGAGAGATGGCTGACGGAATCGATATGCGTCGGTCCATGGTCGCACATCATGATACCGCTCGACTGGTAAGAAAACCCTGTACCCAGCATACGCCCGGATTCTTCATGGGACATGTGTTCCCATACAACCGTCTTGGCGTGGCCAGGATAAACCGGCATGCCTGTGTAGATTTCCTGACTTAAATCGACAATCTTCCCCTTCAATTGCATTTCTCTTTCTCCCCTTTCGGTAGATTTTACATTAGGCTAGAGCCATTGCTTTGTATTCAAACATATTATCTGCCTACCGTCAAGGAATAGTGCAGCTTACTACCCCCGTTGGCTATTCAAAACCCATCTAAACAACATCGGATTTCCCCTATATGCTCTCTGCGGCGAATCCATTTTAATCATTTAATCCCTTCGGCAGCACCCATTTGCCGTAAGGAAAAACGCCCACGGACGCTTTTGGGCCGTGCTTTTTTATGGCCATACGCAAGGCCTTTTCCAGGGTGGTTACCGCAGGAAGCTGGACCTGTTGGAAGGCTGGAATATTTTTCTCCTCGGTGACCACAATGATTTCCTTCGTGGCCAATACTTGTAAAATAGGCATCCAGAGACACGCGTGCCACAAGGGTTGCTTTCCGTAAAAAATATCCTCGTATAACCTCCGAAAAGCATTCTGATCGGGGGGCATGTAGTCCTTGGCGTAGGCATAATGGGCCAGGCCTCCGGGAGCAGGGGTGGCGATGATGATCGTCCCTCCCTCTTTGGTGAAAAAACCCAAGTTGGCCGCTGGCCAGCAGGAATGAGCAAAAAAGCGGTCCCCGGGAAAAGACCCGCTGATGGCGATATCCAGGCCGTCTCCAGGGATTACGCTCCGATCCAGAGTATAATAACGGTCATATTTGGCCACTGAAGTGCGGCAAGCGGCATTTGTTTCACCGGCGGTAACTTCAATAATCTTAAGGTCCGGATTGAGAATAACCAGTAGGGACATGGAAAGCCCGGACATTCTCGCCGCCTCTTCAATGTCTTGGCGCATAACATTCTTCGGCGGCTGGTAACCGAGGCCTGAGTAAGGGGCGGTGGTCAAGCGGTGGTTCCATTCGATGGTCTCGTAGGAACAGACTCCAGGTAGGATCATGGACCCTCCCCCGCCATATCCCCACAGGGTCGCCTGGGTCATGGTTACCGCAAGAGAAAAGTCGGCTTGAAGTAACTTGCGGTGCACGTTAACCGGTGTGCCCAAGGTGGTCACGCCGATGAATTCGAAATCCCATGAATCTTTGCACCGGCTCTGGGAGATGGGAATACCGCTCTTTAGAATATCCTCGCCGAGCTTTCTCTTCAGTTCGGCTTCGTTCATCTCCCGCAAAGCCCCGCTGGCCACCAGGATTTCTGTCTTGGCTCCAACTTTTTTAAGCTTCTTTAAAACAGGGAGAAGAATCTGGTGGGCCGGGGTCAGGCGGGCGAAGTTGTCGATGAGGAGGAGAACGTTTTTGCCCCTGCCAATTTGCTGGGAGAAAGGAATCCCGGCCACCGGCTCCTCCAGGGCGCGTAGGATTTCCCCGGGCAAATCCCGGATTGGGGGAGCGAAGGGTGGGTCGAAGACCATGGCCAGGTTATGATCCGGGATCTTCAGGGAAAGTTTTTTTTCACCATAAGGGATTTTGATCTCGCCCATGACCTATCCTCCAGCAATATTCAAGATGAAGGAAATCTCATCCTGGGGATGTACCGGAACTTCCAGAGCCTGGGGCTGATTTAACGGAATGATCTTCTGATTCAAAAAAACTGCCCAGGAAGGAATGATCCGGCCCTCCGTATCGAAGAGATGCCGCCTCATGCGGTTGCCGAAGCGGTTAACCAGAGCATTCACTACGGTCTCCAGGGTGGCCTGATCTCCTACAGTCAGGTTCAATCCCGAAGCCCCGGCGGCATCCGATAACGGAGGAAACAGTTTGAGCCGGATTTCCATCCCCTAACCCAGCCTTCCCCGTTTGGCTAAATCATCAGCAATATCCTTCAGCCCCAGCTTTTCGAGGGTTTCCCTCTTTTGCAGACCCGTCTTCTCATTCCAGCCCCGGGCCTGATAATACTCATCCAGGATCAGGTCGAACTTTCCCCTGTCAACCACAGCGCCATGACTGGGGCCCCCGCCGGCCAGCCCTTCTTTGAAGAACCGTTCGGGGATGATGTCCTTCTCCCGTCCCGCACCCTCCCGGGCGTTGAAAGCCTTCTCGATGTTGAAGGACCGCTCTCCGGCCAGGAGCATCTCCTCTTCCGAGAGCTTGGTCCCGTTGCAGGCATTGTAAAACCGGGTGGCCAGCTCGACCCCTTTTTTCCGCAGGTAGGAGAAAGTAGCGGACCGATAATAGGCAAATTTGCAGAGGCCCAAAAGATCACCGATAGTCACAAAATTCTCGCTCCAGGCCAGAAGCCTTCCTTTGCCCTTGAGACCCTGGAAAATATCCGCGGCCTCAGCGCTGCCGAAGAACAGCTGTCCTTCCTCCGGGGTGATCAGCTCTTCCACGTAAGGATTGGAGCGCAAATGGTCAGAGCCACGGGTGCTCGTGGCATAAGAAACCGCGCGCACCGGCATTCCCCGGGGATCCCCCGCCGACATCTCTGAACCCTTGACCACCATGGCAAACTGCTCTGCCCCCTTTCCGATGGCCCGCGCGGCCCTCAGGCTTCCCTCCGCCAGAAGATCTCCCAATCCTTCCCGGAAGGCGATTTTCCGGGTCATCTCAATAAGGACTTCAGAATTTCCAAAATGGAGTGGGAGCCCTTCGGTTTCTTTATCGGTAAGCAGGCCTTTCTCGTAGCATTCCATGGCAAAGGCAATAGTATCCCCGATTCCTTCCACGTCCAGACCATACTGGTTGCAGATATGGCTGAAGTAGATCACACCTTCGGGATCATTCACCCCGCAGGTCATACAGCGGGCGATGGTCTCCCATTCTAACTTGGTCACGGTTCCGGCGTATTTCCCGTTGGGGATGCGGTATTCCCTCCGGCAGCGCACCGGGCACATGGGGCAGGCGCTGGCTTTGATTTGATAATCGCTCCGGAAGACTTCTGGGTCCAAAGGTTTCCAGTCAAAATCCCCCAGGCGCCAGTTCTTGGCCCCGTGGATTCCAAACTTCACCCGGTGGTACATGAACCGGCAGGTCCCGTATTTGGTGGCGGGCGGCACGTAGGGGTCCACTGAGATAACCTGAAGGTAATCCTGGTAGGCCTTTTGGAAGGTATCTCTATCGGCAATCCCGACATCCTTTGTCCCGCGGGTGGCCACCGCCTTCAAGTTCTTCGCTCCCATGACCGCCCCCATGCCGGTCCGGGCAAAGGTTCCCATGATGCCGTCAGAAAAAATACTGGCTAATCGAACCTTTTTCTCGCCAGCCGGACCGAT
>JAOUFX010000533.1 GCA_029857975.1 Deltaproteobacteria bacterium
CAACGGTTGAACACCTTATGGCCGCTTTTGCGGGACTGGGAATCGATAACGCCGAAATAGAAATGAATGCCGCCGAAGTTCCCATCATGGATGGGAGCGCTGAACCTTTTAACGCCTTATTAAAAAGGGCTGGTATCCAACTTCAAGATAAGGTTAAGAAATTTGTAATTATTAAACGACCGGTTACCGTAACCGAAGATGATCGCCAGGCAACTCTCTTACCCAGCAATGACTTTAAAATTTCATACACCATTGATTTCAAACACCCTCTTATTTCCAATCAATACTATCTCATCCAAATCTCCAATGGAAATTTCGAACGGGAAATTTGCCGGGCTCGGACGTTTGGCTTTCTAAGGGATTATGAAATGTTGAAAGCAAGAGGTTTTGCCCGCGGAGGTTCTTTGGACAATGCCGTGGTCATCGATGAGAGCAAAGTGATTAATGAAGGAGGACTACGCTTCACCGATGAATTTGTCCGGCATAAAATATTGGATTCAATCGGAGATCTTTGGTTACTGGGGGCCCAAGTGATCGGACATTTCATCGGTTATAAATCCGGGCACACCCTCAACCATAAATTGATCCACAAGCTCCTGGCCCATAAAGATTGGTGGGAACTCTTGGAATTTTCGAACGAGGAAGAACTCCGCAAACTACAGATAATGCCTCCTACCCACGAATTTCTAAGCTGAAGTTCGGAAGGATTGTTCTCATACAAGAAATTAACGCATCTTTATTGGCGTTTTCCCCTCTGGAAGGGGATTCCCTTTCATTCTCTTCCCGGATCTAAATCATCGTTGCCTTTTTCAATTTCCTTGGATAATATATCTATAACTTCGGGCATGAGTTGCCAACAGGGAAATCTGAGGAAAAAAAGTGGCTTGGGGTGAACCTAAAAAATTGGAGGAACTGGAAAAAGGCCCAGAGCAAAGAAGGCGGCACCGGGAGATTATTATTATCCTTTGTCTCTTGGGCCTGATCGGGTTCCTTTTTTTCTTTCAAACCCAACTCTCTACGTGGAAAGTCGAAGCCCCCTTCCCGAATAATCTTCTGGTCATATCACTGATTGGCCTGAATATCCTCCTGCTCCTTCTTTTGCTTTTTCTCATCCTGCGCAATGTCGTCAAGCTGATTTTTGAAAGAAAAAAGAAGGTCCTGGGGTCGAAACTCAGAACCAAGTTGGTTCTGGGTTTCATCACCCTCTCGCTGGTTCCTACCATCCTTCTTTTCTTTACGGCCATGCATTTCATCACCAGTAGCATTGAAAGCTGGTTTAGCATCCAGGTGGAAGGATCTTTGCATGAATCTTTGGTGGTAGCCCAACTTTATTACGAGAACACTTCCAACAACGCTCTTCATTACGCCCGGCAGATCCGGCAGGGTTTGACGCCGCAGTGGATATTGGACAGGCGGAACCAGGCTCTCCTTTCCGATTTTTTAAAAAGCAAGCGGGTCGAATACAACCTGGAGGCGGTAGGGGTTCTTTCCAATCAATTGGGGAAGCCTGTAGTGGCTTATGGAGCCAATATACCGCCGGCAGGTTTTCCAGTTCTGGAAACAAAAATTCTGCAAGAAACTCTCCGCGGCAAAGAAACCACCAAGATCCAGTCGATCGGCCGGGGGGATCTGATTCGGGGGCTGATTCCGATTTTTTCCCCCCAGAACTCCCAAGAAGTAGCCGGGGTGTTAGTCGTAGATTATTTCGTGCCCCAAAGTCTGGTCTCGCGCATTACGGAGATTTCTACCGCCTTTGAAGAATACAAACAACTCAGGATGGTCAAGCATCCCATCCGCTCCACTTACTTAGCCACCCTCTCACTGGTTACCCTGTTGATCATCTTCGCTGCGATCTGGTTCGGGCTTTTCCTGGCCAAGGGAATTACCGATCCAATCGAGAAGCTCGCCGAGGGAACCCAGAAGATCATCCAGGGGAATTTGGATTTTCAGATCGGTAAGACTTCCGAGGATGAATTTGGGACTTTGGTGGATTCATTCAACCGCATGACTCAGGACCTTAAGGCCAGCAATAGCCAAATCGAGAAAGCCCATGACGAATTGAGCAAGAGCAACATAGAATTAGAACAGAGGCGGCGGTATATGGAGATTGTTCTCCGCGATGTAGGAGCCGGGGTCATCTCCATCGATACCGATGGAAGGATCCGGACAATTAATAAGTCTGCCGAAAAAATCCTGGGAATCCGCTCTGAAAGTGTCCTGGGGGAAAAATATGACGAAATTCTGCAAACGGAACACATCATATTAGCGCAAGAATTAGTCAAGGCAGTCAACCAGGCGGAAAACCGTTCCATCACCCAACAGATAAAATTGACCGTACGCAACGAAACCCTAACTCTGCTGGTGAAGGTTGCTATCCTGCGCGATGAGGAGAACCGATATTTAGGGACGGTGGTCGTTCTGGATGATTTGACCCAATTGCAGAAAGCTCAACGGGCAGCAGCCTGGAGAGAAGTTGCGCGGCGAATTGCCCATGAGATCAAAAATCCACTGACGCCCATCCAGCTTTCCGCCCAGCGGCTAAGAAAGCGGTACCTGAATCAATTTGCCCAGGATGGTGCCATTTTCGATGAGTGTACTAAAATCATCATCACCCAAGTGGAAGAGTTGAAAAACTTGGTCAACGAATTTTCCAGCTTCGCCCGTATGCCGGCAGCCAACCCTGTTCCGGGGAATTTAAACGAGATCATTCGGGAAGCGATGGTCCTCTATGAAGAAGGGCATAAACAGGTCCATTTTGATTTCAAGCCCGATGACCAAATTCCGGTTTTCAATCTGGACAAGGAACAGATGAAACGGGTAATGGTCAATTTGCTGGATAATGCTGTGGCTGCCGTTGATGTGGTAAACCTGGGACAGCGAGACGGACAAATCGTTGTGGAGACCCACCTTGACCCACTCATGAACCTGGCCCGGGTAGAGGTGGCGGACAATGGATGCGGGGTTGCTCCGGAAGACAAGCCCCTGCTCTTCGAGCCCTATTTCTCCACCAAAGCTTCGGGTACGGGCCTGGGCTTGGCTATCGTGAATACGATTATTTCCGACCATGATGGATATATCCGGGTGAAAGATAACGTTCCCCAAGGAACCCGATTCATCATCGAATTGCCGATCAAACATTGATCGAGAAATGATAAAGTCTTAAAAAGTCATGGATCTTATGGGCAAACAAATCTTAGTAGTAGATGACGAGGAACGGATACGCCAATCATTAACTGGCGTCCTCAAAGACGAAGGGTACGAAGTGCTGGAGGTGAGAGATGGAGTCCAGGCCCTCAAGCAGGTCGAAACGGATCCACCCGATTTGGTCCTCTTGGACATTTGGATGCCCGGGATGGATGGGATAGAAACCCTGGAACGCATGAAAGGCCAAATTCCTAACCTCCCGATCATCATGATTTCGGGCCATGCCAAT
>JAOUFX010000535.1 GCA_029857975.1 Deltaproteobacteria bacterium
ATAATTGCACCCGCTGTGTCAAAATAGACCTCGGCCACCAACCCTTCAGCCGCAAACAATTCGGGGAAGAAGGTTGCCAGGACACTATACAAATAGGCCGCGGAGGTGCCTACAGCAATAAGGGTATTCATGTCCGCCGACCGGTGTTTCAACGTTTTCCACGCCCCTGAATAAAATTGCCATCCTACCCAGAACTGGACGGGGGTCTGGAAGAGGAGCTGCAAGTAAAAATTAAGCTCCCGACTCAGATTATAGAGGTAGGAAAGCCCCAACATCTTCCAGTAGGCCAGAACGAAAATCGGAGTAACCAAGATCAAGCCCGTTATAAATTTTTTCTGTAATTTCTTGTACTCGGCCTCCCGGGCAGCTTTTTCTCGATCGGCAACATCTTCTTTACCCCCGGTCTCCACCTGGAGAACTTCATAACCCGCTTTTTTTACAGCCCGGCGGAAATCCTCTATGGAAACGACGCCGGGAATGTATTGGACAGTGGCCCTCTCCGTAGCAAAATTGACGTTGGCCCGCACCACCCCCTCCAGCCCATTCAGGGCGTTTTCCACCTTTTTCACGCAGGAGGCGCAGGACATTCCTTGGATCGGTAAAGTCACCTTATCCAATCCCGCCTCATATCCCAGATCTTTGATGGTAGAGACGAAATCCCCTATGTGCGCGCCCGCCGGGTCGAAGGTAATCGTGGCCTTCTCTGTGGCAAAATTGACCTTGGCATTCACGATGCCGCTCATCTTGGAAAGCCCTTTTTCAATCCTGGCCACACAGCTCGCGCAACTCATGCCGGTGATGGGAAGCTCGACTTTCTTTAGACCTTTGCTGGGAGTGGGGTGAGGCAGCTTCTCCTCCCCGATTATTTCCTGGGGGGGCTTTAAAAATCCTTCCGGCGCGGCCTCAAATTTATTTTTACAGGCCTCGCTGCAAAAATAGATGAACTCTTCCTGATGAACGCTCATGGCGCCCGCTTGAGAGATTTTCACGGCCATGCCGCAAACAGGGTCTTTAGCCTCCCCCCATTCATGGGCACCCTCGATGAATTTCTGCGGGTCTTTCGCAAAGGCTTCTTTGCAATAGTCGGCACAGAAGTAATAGTCTGTCCCCTGAAAGGAGGCCTTCGCAGGCGCTGACTTCTCATCGACAATCATTCCACAGACCAGATCGAGTGCCATAAGCTCTTCCCTTTTTTAAAGAAACCCCGGTATGGAACCGAAATGAAGGAAATTCATTTGGGTGAAGGTTACCTATCTTGGTTATAGTTTTTTAATCACGTTCTCTAATTTAGTGCGTACTTGCTCAGCTACCTCCATTAGCTTCGGGTTATCAAGCGCTTGCATTGAGGCCACCGGATCTATCGCGGATACTTCTACCTTCCCACCGGAAACCTCTTGCACGATCACGTTGCAGGGTAACATCAATCCAATCTTGTCCTCTGCTTGGAGGGCTTTGTAAGCAAAAGGGGGATTGCATGCCCCCAAGATTCTGTATTCCCTGAAGTCCACATTCAATTTTTTTTTCAGGGTTTCCTTAACGTCAATCTCTGTTAAGATGCCAAAACCTTCTTTTTTCAGTTCTTCTGCCACTCGAGCAAGAGCTTTTTCAAGGGAGATGGCCAAATTTTTGCTAAAATAATAGCTCATATTTCTCACCTCATCCCAAAATTTTTTCGGATAGTTCTAATATATTTTATTAAGCAAGACTTTATAAAGAAATACAGTAATCCCTGTATTTCTAAAGGAAAAAATATGTATTTTGAATAGGATTCTTAGGGCTACGTTCAGGGAAGAGCTTTCTTCGTCTCGGTGAAGCTCCGAATACCCCCGAAATCCCCTGGGGCGAACATGCTCCCATAAATAGGCCTTGCCCTTTGGTTTCAGGACCCGTACCAGCTCCCGAAGGCCTTTCACCGGATCTGGGACCGAACAAAAGACGAAGGTAGAGACCGCGGCATCATAGGAGCTGTCAGGGAATGGCAAAGCTTCAACATCCATTTTAAGGAGGCGAAATGGGAAGCCGAGGCGGCCGGCCTTTTCCCGGGCGCGGGATAGCATGCGCTCGCTGATGTCAATGGCTGTGACCGATTTTCCTGGTGGATAATAGGTCAGGTTTTTACCGGTTCCTACCCCAACTTCTAAGATATGATGGCCTTCCAATTGGGAGAGGAGATTTTTTCTCCATTTTTTGGCGGCTATCATCTCCATGGGCAGTTCCATAGAATCAAAAACCCAGGCGATCCGGTCATAACGTCGCTCAGCAGAGGATTGACTCAGCATTTTCATCCTCCTATCATAAAGGATATTCCAGTTCGAAGCCAGATTTTCCAATTTGCCGCTTAGGATTCCTTTTTTTGAAAAGCCAAGGTCCGAATTAAACATCTTCAAATTTCATTTTTCAGTTTGGTTGTTGATAATTTGGAAGTATAATTTAGAGAGGCAATAGAATAACAAGTTAAATTTTCTTATACTGTATTTTCCGAGTATTAGCCAGGGATTCAGCCCGATGTTGCGTATGAAGACCATCCCGGTTGCAGGCCTTATCTTCTGTATCCTTTTTGCCCCTACTCAAGGCCGATCCGCGCTCATGGAATATCACCTCACCATCGCCCAACAAGAGGTAAACATCGCCGGAGAGTCCGTCAAGGGCATGACTGTCAACGGCGGAATCCCCGGTCCTACCCTTCGTTTCAAAGAAGGCGATATGGCCCGCATCCACGTTCATAACAAGATGAGCGTTGAAACCTCCATCCACTGGCATGGGATTCTCGTGCCGCCAAACATGGATGGCGTCCCTTACATCAGCTTTCCACCCATCCAGCCGGGTACGACATTTACCTATGAGTTTCCCATTCGACAGAGCGGAACCTACTGGTACCACTCTCACACCAGCCTTCAGGAGCAAAGCGGCGTATATGGTTCCATTGTGATCCAGCCGCTCCAGAACCGCCTGCACGTCGATCGTGATTATGTCATTCTCCTCTCCGACTGGACCAACGAAAACCCGCACGATGTAAATCGAACGCTCAAACGCGGCAGCGAGTGGTATGCCTTAGAAAAAGGCAGCGCCCAAAGCATCCTCGGTGCGGCGCGCTTTGGCATGCTCGGCGACTACTTCAAAAGGGAACTCCAGCGTATGCCGGCCATGGATATTGCGGACGTGGCTTACGACCGCTTTCTCGCCAACGGCAAGCCTGAATCAACCCTTCCGGCCGGACCAGATGAAATCGTGCGGCTGCGCATCATCGACGGCTCTGCCACCACCTATTTTCATGTTGAATTTGCCGGCGGCCCAATGACCATCGTTGCTGCGGACGGGCCGGATGTGGAACCGGTCCAAGAGCGCCGTTTTCTCATTGGGGTTGCCGAAACCTATGATGTCCTCATCCGCCTTCCCGGCCCCGGGGCCTATGAATTCCGGGCC
>JAOUFX010000534.1 GCA_029857975.1 Deltaproteobacteria bacterium
AAAATGCCTGCATTAATGACGGTTTCCAGGCAGATCAATAAACCTCGCTTCAAGACCATGAACGGGGTTCTGAGAGCCTTTCGGGATAAGGAAATCATTATCTGGACCAGGAAAGACTTGAAACTGAATCCAATGCGGATCGGTATCAACGGGTCACCTACCTGGGTTCGGAAGACCTTTTCCCCCAGTCATAGCCGAGACGGGATAGTGATCGAAAAGCAATCGACGGAGACGGCCAAGGATATCCTGGATTACCTTTTGGAAAAGTCTCTCCTCCGGTTTTAAATACTAACTTTAACTAAACCTATTTAAAATTTTGGTGTGTAGGGGTCTCGTTTTTTGAAGTCGTCCAAAAGGCATCCATTTCCCTATCCCGGCCCAAAAGCCAAGTTGATTAGAAGCAGGGCATTCTCTAAAGCCTGTTTCGAGCAATGAAGAAGGCCTGCTCTTGGACTCATGGTCAAAATTTGGCCCGGCAAAGACGTCCATGGCCTATCAGGGGACAACATCAAAAAACGAGACCCCTACACACCTGATAAAAGGATAGGCTTTCAGTGGATGATGCCCGCCTTTCGCCAGCTGGATAGAGAATAGACAAAGAGGATGGATTATGTCTATTGTTGTTCATGAAAAGAAGTGCAAGGGATGCAAACTCTGCATCGCGGCTTGTCCCTATGGGGAAATAATTCTCCGCGAAAAGAAAGCGGTGTTGACTGCGGGATGCACTAATTGCGGGGCCTGTATCGATTCCTGCCAGCACGGCGCCATTACCTTCGAAGGGGTTCAGGAAAGGGTCCATATGGATCTCGCCCCCTTCAAAGGTATCTATGTTTTCATCGAGCAGGACAATCAGACCGCTTCGAAGGTATCGCTGGAACTTCTGGGAAAGGCCCGGGGGCTGGCTAATGAGTATTCGAAGCTGGGTAAGAACCAGCTCGTAACAGCGATTCTAATCGGTTATGAACTGGACGGCCTGGCAGATCAATTGATACCTTATGGCGCAGACCATGTGATCATCGTGAAGGATGAACCGTTCAGGGTGTATCGAACGGACATTTACACCAAGGCCATCGTTCAAATTGCCAGAGAGAAAAAGCCGGAAATCCTTCTATTCGGCGCGACCCCCCAGGGGCGGGATCTTGCACCGCGTGTGGCCAACCGATTGCGAACCGGTTTGACCGCTGATTGTACGGCATTGGAAATCTGTGACGAGGAGGGTATTTTACTCCAAACCCGACCGGCCTTTGGCGGCAATATTATGGCCACTATCGTTTGCCCCCATAACCGCCCACAAATGGCCACGGTCCGTCCGGGGGTGATGAAGCAATATCCTAAGGATCGGCAAAGAACCGGCACAAAAGAAGTGATGACCATTGATCTCGATGAAAAGGATTTCATCATTCGTGTTCTGGACATCATTGCCACAACCAAGAAACATGTAAAGCTGGAAGAGGCCAGGATCATCGTGGCCGGAGGCCACGGAGTTAACAATCCGCAGGGGTTCAAAATCCTGGAAGCCCTGGCTGCTGAATTGGGGGCTGAAGTGGGGGCCTCACGTGCTGCTGTGGACGCAGGATGGATCGGACAAGATCATCAAATAGGCCAAACCGGAAAAACAGTCCGACCGGATTTGTATATCGCCTGCGGTATTTCAGGAGCCATTCAGCATTTAGCCGGCATGTCGCAATCCAAACACATTATTGCCATAAATACCGACCGTAAGGCTCCTATTGCTTCGGCGTCCGATGTGACTTTTATCGGCGACCTGTTTCAAGTCGTTCCTAGGCTCACGGAGAAGATTCGTGACTATAAAGAAAGGAACGATCCACTCCATATCTCTTAACTTTTTGGCAGCTTTTCTCCACCTGCGTTGCCAGGCGCCCCCGAAGATCTATCCGCTCCGGCGGATTGAGGCGGGTCTACTCCGACTCGGCCAAAATATTTTTCAACCGGTAATACTCAAAAGTATTTCGCAGGGCTTTGGCGCCTCGTTCAATACTGGGGAAAGTGCATAAAATAATCCGCCACGCTCTCAACCGGCAGGGTTTCCTCGGTGAAGGATTTATCCCCTACCTTGTGGCTCCTGGGGGTGATCCCCTTTTCGTATCGCCCTGCGGTATAGATCTGTCCGATCCACCCGGCATACCCTCAGGTCAGGGCTGACGAGAGAACTAACTATTTCCATTTGAAAGTGGGTAGTCTGTCACGATATCGGGTTTTGGATAAAAGATAGCAAGTAAGTTAGCGTGATAGTTGTTCAGTTGGCCATGATGCCCGAATAATGGTTCCTTTTTCCTCAGCGGAATCAATTGCAAAGGCCCCACCTGCAAGTGTTGTCCTTTCCCTCATGCTTTCAATACCCAATCCTTTTCTGGAACTTTGCATGTCGAACCCCTGACCGCTATCCTGAACAGCCAATTCTACCATGCCATCGGTTTTTCGCAGGGAGAGTGTAACGAGATCTGCTTTGCTGTGTTTGGAGATATTATGAAATGCTTCCTGGATCACTCTAAAAATAACAATCCTCAAAGACTCTGGGATCTCATCTTCTTCTACATCGATCTGTTTTTCAATACGAATGGCAGGGTAAATGTTTTGAAACTCCCGACAGTACCAACCGATTGCTGGAACGATCCCTAAATCATCTAAGATGGAAGGCCGCAAACCCATCTGGATTCTTCGAACTTCTTCAATACTTTCTTGAATCATCGTGACGAAACCCTTCAAGGATTCTTCCATGGATACGGCCTTGTTTTTACCATTTTGTTGAAGGACATCCTCTATTTTAAATTTGATGGCACTTAATAATGCACCAATGCTATCATGGAGTTCCGTAGCAACCCGTTTTCTTTCTTTCTCTTGTAGAGACAGGAGCTTGGAAGAGAGTAGTCGAAGTCGATCCTCTGATTCCCTTAGCGCCTTTTCTTTCTGTTTCCGATCTTTTATTTCCTGATTTAGCTTTTTGTTTATTACAACCAGTTCGGCTGTACGTTCCTTCACCCGTTGTTCCAAGCTGTCATAAGCCTTTTTCAGCGTATCCTCCGCCCATACGCGCTGGATAGCTGTCCCCAATTGCATCGCTACCCCTTCGAGTATTTGTACGAGCTTAAAAGGGGCCTTGTTCTCTTTAGTGTCGGCCACATGGATCAAACCGAGGATTCGATCTCCCAAGCAGATTGGAACAAGAGCCACAGACTCGTATCCAACTTGATTGCATACATTGCGCGTAGCTCCTTTCTCCTTTTCCGAAACAGTGGCAAGAAAACGTGTTGTCCCATTCATATAGAAAGAGCCGCCTTGCGTATAAAAGGGTAACTTAGGATTAGTCGTTCCCTTGATGACATTGGTACACATGCATTGGTCAGACTTGATAGATAAAGGGCTTTCCCATTCATAGAATCTCTGACTGAAACCCTTATAAGC
>JAOUFX010000536.1 GCA_029857975.1 Deltaproteobacteria bacterium
ACATGGGTTATGTCGTGCGATATGCAGGCAATGCGAATCAGCCGTTCACCTGCCGGGCCGATAACGGCCGTGCGGACCATTCGATCTCCCAGCTCTTCCTGGAGGGCGAAATGCGTCGGCGCCACCTCCATCCCCCGGAGGTGTTGCGCATCTCTTAGTTCGGCTTGGCCGTCCTTGATCCACAGATATACCGGCGATTCGGCCATGCCCTCAATGATGATTTCATCAAACCCGGCCTTTTTTAGCTCCGCTCCAAAAAAGCCACCAGCTTCGGACTCTCCGAATCCCCCGGTTTGCGGAGACTTGGCTCCTACGCTGCTCCGGCCGGCTCCGGGAAGAGGCAAACCGGTGAATGGGCCCAAAGCAAAGATCAGCTTATTTTCTGGGCCAAAGGGATCGATTCCTCCGGGCACTTCTTTAAGCAGCGTGGCTGCGGTAAAGCCTCTTCCACCTATATAACGCTGATAAAAATCGTCGGATGGCTCTTCCGTAGAAATCCTGCCGTCACTCAGGTTTACGCGCAAGATACGACCGTTAAATCCGTTCAAGATCCTGCTCTCCATTGTTCTCTTTCCTCCTCTATCGATAAAGTTTTTAAAATTTCCCCAATTCCTTCATAGACACAGCAGGCTACGTCTCTGCCCCGCGGCAAGGTGAATTTAGCCCTCAGGCCACCACGCTCCGGATCTCCGCGCCACCCAGGCTGCACAAAATGCCAAAAGACTCAAAGTACCGAACCATCCCCAACAATTGGTCCCGCGAGGGAGGCTCTACGTCAACGAGCTGGTATTCCCTCCCCAGCCAGTCGTATTTCGAGACTCCGTATTTGTGGTAGGGAAGAAGATTCAGCTCCCAGCCGCCGGGCAAGTCTTTCAACAAAAGGGCAATGTCCTTCAAGTTTTTCCGGGAGTCGTTCATCCCTGGCACGATCGCCAGGCGCAAGATGAGGTGTCTCTTCAATTCCAAGCAATAGGCAGCCGCTTTCCGGATATTGTCCAATATTTGACGATTCGAGCGACCCGTGAGTTTTTTGTGCAGCAAAGGGTCGGAATGTTTAATGTCGATAAAGGCTAAGTTGGTGTAAGTAAGGATCGCTCGCAGGTCCTCCCACCTACCGAAAGCACAGGTCTCAATCGCGGTGTGGATGAGCTTATCCCAGCATCGTTGCAAGATGTTGGCGGCAAAGGCGGGCTGCATCAGGATTTCACCGCCGGAGAGGGTTAGGCCTCCGCTTCCTCGCCGGTAGAAGATGCGGTCCTTTTCCACCTTTTCAAGAACTTCTTCTACCGTCATCGTCGAACCGCGCATCTCCCGGGCTCCCACCGGGCAGACCTTGGTACAGATTCCGCAGTTGGTGCACCTTTCAAAGTTGCGCCCGATTTTTCCTTCTTCATCCAAAAAAAGGGCCTGCTGCGGGCAGGCCGGCAAACAGGCCTCGCAGGAGACGCACTTATACTTCAGATAGACGAGGCTTGGTTCCGTTGTTTGGCAGAGAGGGCTGCTGCACCACAGACATCGGAGAGGGCAACCCTTCAGAAACACCACCGTGCGAATGCCCGGTCCGTCCTCCAGCATATATTTGGTGGCGTTGAAAACGGTTCCCTGCCCACCCGATTGCCCATAAGAATTTATGCCCGCAGACTTCATGGAGTGAATTTCTTTATTCACTTTAACAACCTTAATGGTCCTTTTCCACCTTTTCCAATGGGATAAGTCGCGGCCAAGGGAAAAAAATCCATTCCCCCTGGGGGTTGGTCTCATAATGGGGTGATCCAAGCCTCAGGCGGGAGCCCGTTTTCTCGGAATCATAAGGCAGTCGTGCTTTATTTTTCTTTTTAATTGAACCGATGCTCGGAGCGGGAAATAATATCGTCTTGAATGTCTTTCCCGATGTCGGTAAAGTAAGCGCTATAACCGGCCACACGTACCATCAGCGTGGGGTAATTCTCAGGATGTTTTTGAGCATCGATCAATATGGATTTGTTGATGCAGTTGAATTGAATGTGGGCGATGCCCAGATCATTCAAGGCTGTGCGGATCAGGTTGGCGAACTTTTTCAGCCCTTCTCTCTTAAAATGCAAATCACCGAATTTGTCATACAAGAAGTCACTCTCTTCAGCTGCCTTGTTGAATTTCCGGCTGGCTTTCATGATACCCCCTTCTTCCTAAGCATTCACTGAATGTGACGCGACCCTTTCATGTCAGCTCGCGACCAGTTCGGACCTGGAAATCCACATATTTAATATCGTTCCGTTGGTCTGCCCGGCATGGTCCAGCTTGCCGTAGGACTTGATCGCTGCGGTCGGTCCTTCTTTATCCGTATGCTGCTCCGCAGAGATTGTATCGGCCAGTGGAACGCCCGCCTTTTTGCCATTGGGTTGCGACCAGGTTTTTTTGCCGAAGCTCACGTTGGCTGCAACCATTTGAATGGAAGGATCCATATAATGACCAAGATAAGTCTTATATTTTTTGGTTTCCAGGGCGTAAAAGTCCAGGACCTCACGCGCTAAGGAGTCCGGCCCGTCCAGGTCGTTGCCGTACTTTGGTGAATTTCTCAGTTTTTCCCTCAAGAGTTCATAACCCTCGAAATTGGCATCGATGGCCGTTAAGAGTTCGTCCATGGTGATCTCTTTGTTCTCATAGATCATCGTCTTGATATTGTACAAGGAGTTCGCCACATCGGCTGTGCCCAAAACGGCCATGACGGGGCCTACGGTCACCGGCGCTCCCCCTTCCTCCACGTCGAGCCCCTTTTCAATCGTCCCCTTCGTCAGGATGGTGTAAACCGGTTTGAAATGCTCCTCGGACCGGATCTTCTCGGCCACGATCATGTGCGCGTGGGACTCCTTGATCGCGTAAGCCAGCTGAACCTTGAAGGCGTCGAAGAACTCTTCAAAAGTCTTGGAATCTCGAGGATCGCCCGTCTTGGGACCGCACTGCATCCCGGCCCCCCAGCCCGGGGCGCCTTTTGGCTTGACCCCGTTGTTCAGCACCAGGCTCATCACGGCGCACATGTTGAGCATGGCGCTGTCCGTGTGGCCGTACTGCATCCCCTGAACACCGGGTTCAACGCAACCGATATAAGCCCCGTATTCCCGTATTTGGTCGAAGGAGTACTTGCTCGGGCCGTTGATCCCGGCGGCGCGGCCCATGAGTTGCTGCCACAGGGTTTCACAGTTGAAGAAACTGGGATGTCCCATCCCCATGGCGGCAAGCATGACCGCCTCGTAAAGAAGATCATCCGGAGTCTTAGGGTGAAGCAGCAAGGAGACCGAAGGCGACGTTGTGTGAACTTCCCGCATGGCCTGAATGGCCAGGTAACTCAAGGTGTTGGACGCATCGTTGCCTTTCCGGTCCACCCCCCCCACGTCGAGCTGCTGGAATCGGAAATAACCGCGCCCATTGATTGCCAAT
>JAOUFX010000537.1 GCA_029857975.1 Deltaproteobacteria bacterium
CGATTCATCGGAATCCAGTCTCCTAAAGAAACGATTGGGCTGAGATGGCGAAGGTTTGGCGAAGCCTGCTTGACCAGGGCTTCCAGAAACTTGCGGGAAGGCTGACCGCATACCCCGATCATCCAGTCCCGATCGGCCAGCAGACCATATCCTGCCTGGAGAGAGAGACGCCGCGGAACTTTTTCCCCGATCTTTTTTATCTCCAGCAAGCCCAGCGTTAATATTCCCAAGCGTAAGGCTTTCAGGATTAAATCTTCGGGCGATGCCCAGGGCCTTTGCAGGAGAAAAGCGGAATCAGAGATCTCCCCCAGTGAAAGTTCCTGTCCCCCGAGTTTTTTTAATGCCGGGGGGACAATTTTAATCAGGGGGGCGGAGGAGAATAAGGGAGGAATTTTTTCCAAGCCGGGAAGTTCTTTCATGGCTTCCAGCGCTCCCTGCATCGCCAGGCGCAATAAAAGGGCGGAAACCATCCCGTCCCTGTCCAGGCCGCAAATCCCTCGATCGGGCCCTCGACCAAAAGGGTCAATCCGACAGGGGCCTTGCAGGCAACCGAAAGGACAGCTCAGACCGACCCGGAGAAATCCATCCTGTGGCTGAAGTTTTTCATAGCGGTCCCAGTGAACCTTGATCCCTCGGTTGGAAGCAGACCGCAAAAGTTCCTGACTGATGGGATCAACTGTCTTAAAGTGAATCATTTCCATGCCAGCTCCCCCGTTTTGAATCGTTTTCTCGATATAACGCCTACCCAGCGTATCGATTATTCTCCCAGGTCGAGTAAAAGCAAGCCTTTTTCTTTTTGGCCTGCCAGCATTTTGCCCATTTCCGCCCGCCTCTGGCCGGGGATTTTCTCAAAATCCTCGAGTTCCACAAGCTCCAGGGCTTGACAAGGGCAAACTTCCAGGCAGACGGGGTTTTCCATATAGGCACACCGGTCGCATTTGAGAGCGAATTTTCTTTCCGGCCAGGGGAAAATAACCCCAAAGGGGCAGAACAGAGTACAGGTCCAGCAGGCGATGCAGCGTTCCTCCCGGACGATCACAAGATTTGTTTCCGGATCCCGGACCAGCGCGGCGTTGAGGCAGGCATTCAGGCAAGGCGCCTGAAGGCAGTGGCGGCACTGCAGAGGGAAGGTAAATTCATTGTTTCCTTCCACCCGGAGCCGTGGTTGGGGCAAGGGGGTTTCCTGGACGGCTTGCAGCAGCGTTTTCCCGTTACTTCCCCTCTCTACCGCGCAATAAAGCTCGCAGGTCTTACAACCCGTGCAGCGATCCAGGTGGACTCCAATCACCTTCATGGATTACCCCCATGGTCTCTTTCTTTTTCTTAGAAATGATATCGACTCTGATCACGCTGAAATCGATTTTTTATTCTCGAAATTGTCACCCATGAAAAAACACCGCAACGTAATCGGAGAAAAATTGCAACCCGATTTTAGTAGATAAAAAAACTTTGTCAACATTTTTATTATTAACCTTAGACCTTGCACCTTAAGCCTTGGGCCTATTTTTATCCGTGCATCTTTTTTTCAAACACCCGTACTGCCAGGATAAAACTGAAAATCGCCGCCGCGCTCAGCAGGATCAAATAAACCAGGTCGACCTTCCCGCTCAGGAGAGCCAGGCGGGCGCCATCAAAGAGGGCGGTCGTAGGAATGGCTTTAATGTAGGGCAGCACCCGAACCGGGTAAGCGGAAAGGGGAAAGAAAAGCCCGGCCAGGAAAATGATGGGCATGATCACCACGGCTTCGATCCGTCCCAGGTTCTCGGGCTTGTCGATCAGAGTGCCGCAGAGGGAGCCGAGGCAGGAAAAGATAATACACCCGAGGAAGATAAAAAGAAGGTAGCGTAGTAAAAAAAGGAGGTTGAGCGAGAAACCGGTGAGCAATAGCAGGGAAAGGCCTACGATCAAACCTTTGAAAAAACCGGAGGTGAAACCGGAGATAATCTTGCCGACAATGATATCCACCACGGTGATGGGGTTCACCCGGTATTCTTCGATGGTTTTCTGCACAATGCGGTGGAACCACAATCCCCAGGAACTGTCGTCAAAAGCGCCCAAAACTGCGGTCATGGAGATCAAACCGGGGACGACGAAGATGGCGTAGGGTACGCCTTCGACATCCTGGATGTAGCCTTTGAGCCCTAACCCAAACGTGAGAAAAAAAGTCAGGGGAAAAGCCAGGACGGTAACAATTTCCGAAAACCAATTCCGCCGCAAAACCAGCATATCCCGCTGCCAGATGCAGACGGCTCCATGCATCATACGCGCAACCTCCTTCCGGTCAATTTTAAGAAGACATCTTCCAAAGAAGGCTGCCGGGAGCTGATCTTCCTCAGGTCCCGCAGGTCGATCTGCTCGACCAGGCTTCCCAGCTTTCCCTCTTTCTTCATACAAACCTGAATCACCCCATCCTGGAGGGAAGCGCTTTCTATGAAAGGTAGCCGCCGGAGCGCCTGGAGATATTCCTTCGTCCTCCCGGCGACTTCGATCTCATAGAACCAGGCACTCGCCGCCATCTCTTTCAGTTGGGAGGAAGATCCGGAAACAAGGGGGGAACCATGGTCAAGGATGGTAATTTGATCGCAGAGAAAATCAGCCTCTTCCATATTATGGGTGGTCAGGAATATGGTTCTTTTCCCTTTGAGGGAAAGAAAATAATCCCAGATCATTCGTTTGGCCTGGGGGTCCAGCCCCGTGGTGGGTTCGTCCAAGAAAAGAATCCGGGGATCGTGAACCAAGGCCCGGCCCACGACCAGCCGCCGCTGCATTCCGGTAGAGAATTTATTGGGGAAATCTTTCTGCCTGGCGGAGAGCCCCATGAGGTCAAGAAGCTCGTCAATGCGCCGCTGGTAGGAGGAAGGAGGCATGCGGTGCATTTTGGCGTGGAGAATGAGGTTTTCCCGGGCCGTGAGGTAGCGATCTAAATTGTTCTCCTGAGGAACGACGCCGATCAGGCTACGGACCCCGGCTGCCTCGCGCACCACGTCGTGACCTCCTACAAAAGCCTGCCCCGACGTTGGGTGGAGCAGAGTGGTGAGAATATTCACCAGGGTAGTTTTCCCGGCTCCGTTGGGACCGAGGAGCCCAAACACGATCCCTTCGGGAACGGCGAAGGAAACGTCTTGCACGGCCACCAGGTTTCCATAAGTTTTAGTTACCTGGCGCAGCTCGATTTCTTTTTCCACCGTCATGATCGCACTTTCCTACAACCCGATTTAAAAAATCCTTTCCCCCGCATTTTCCAGGATCCTAGGCAACGTTTTGTTCGGAATGGCTAACCCCGAAACCGTGATTGAGGACCGAAAAAGGAGGAGTATGGCAAGCCTAACCCTAAAAATAGGATAACAGAAGGATGCTTTGAAGGCAAGGAGGGGATTAAGAACCAATACCAGAGTCTTGCCAAGGTATACCTC
>JAOUFX010000538.1 GCA_029857975.1 Deltaproteobacteria bacterium
AAGTGTTTGTTTTATGAGTTTCCGGTAGGGGGTCTGCAGGATTTGCGGAATTTGTTGTCGTTGAAGAGGCGTTTGAAGAGGCAAGAGCATGGGTATCGCGTTCGGCATTCGGGGTCGGACCAAGCTATCTTTCGAATATCTCTGGGCAATCGTTCCAGAAATATGTGTTTTCAGGCCCTATATTATTCTTTTTGGCATCAAAATGGCCCTCATAGGAAATCTTTTGTTCATGAAGTTCAAACCGGCCATCTACTGAATCGACTTGGGTATCACATTCCTACCCGCTCCCCTAAAAAGGCCAGCATAGGGCGAAATCCAGCCACTTTTTCATAGACATTATAAACCATATTAAATAGTTATCTTGGTCCGACCCCCAAGCTACCAAGCTACCAAGAGGTAGGATAATAAAACTACATGATCAGGGAAACTTGTGAGATATTATTAATGAGGAAAAGATTTTAGTCTCGATAAAAATGGGAGCATCCCAAGGCAGGAAATATCCTCTTTATGCTATGCTTTTTTCCATTCGACTCCCGAAGAAAGAAAAAAGTGGAGATGAGAAGGGACAACGTTTGGAAATATTGGGTGACCTTATCTATAACTGCTGGGGGTGTTGTCGCAGCTTTCTTGTTTTTTACCGCTCTGCTCTGCAGCCTGATGGAGGAATCCGATTGGTGCTCTTGGTGGCCCCACATTTCCTTTGCGGATACTTTGGAGTTTGCGAAATCGTCGGGTTACTGGGGTGTCGGTGTCTCCATTGGCATCATGGTTCTTCATTCTTTTATTCCTTTTCCGGCTGAATTCGTCGCCGTTGCCAATGGGGTGGTTTTTGGCCCGGTCTGGGGCACGGTGGTTACCTGGCTTGGTGCCATGATTGGCGCTTTTCTTGCCTTCGCCCTCACTCGAAAATTCGGCCAGCCCTTTGCACGGAAGATGCTGAGGAAAAAAAAGGCTCAAGCTGTAGACAGATGGGTCGCGAGACACGGTGTAGGGACACTATTTATCAGCCGCTTCATACCGATCATTTCTTTTAATTTGATCAATTATGCAGCGGGGCTAACGAAAATATCCTGGGGGACATTCGCATGGACGACCGGCGTGGGAATTCTGCCGGTGACGACCCTCATGGTGGTCATGGGAGATCAAATCCACACCCTCCCATGGTCCATTTGGATTCTCCTGCTTCTTGGCGGGTTACTGCTTTTGCTGTTGCTCCACCGTTTTCTGCACAAGGAGACGCCTTAGCTTCCATGGGATGGTTACGATCTTTAGATTTTCTCCAATTTAATCTCCGAATTCTTTGGGCGGCTCTTGGAAGATGCTGGTGATCAGAAGCGCCTATAATTCTCGCCCGGTGCCTGTGAGCGCAATTCGGTGGAGAAGCCATGCAATCCGTTAAGGGTGGTGGAGGATATTGCACCCGTAGGAGTTGAGGCTTTCGTGGGGAATATTTTTTAAGGGCGCTGATAATCCAGGTACAATGAAAATGAGTAATCTCCAATATTTTCTGGTCGTTAAATCAATGCCTCAGCGAAAGCATTGACCTATGAAGGGAGGGAGAAATGGAACAAACCGGCATAACTTTTTATGGAGCGCATTGGTGCCCGGATTGCCGCCGGAGCAAGCAATTCCTCGGCGAACATCAAATTCCATTCCGGTGGGTTGACATTGAACAAAATCCGGAAGCGGAACGATATGTCATCCAGAAGAATAATGGGAAACGGATCATTCCAACGATAGAGTTTCCCGATGGTTCTATTCTGGTCGAGCCATCAAACGCGGATTTAGCGGCCAAGCTCGGGCTTAAAAGCAAGGCCAGCCGAACCCACTACGATTTAATTATTGCGGGAGGCGGGCCTGCCGGGTTAACGGCGGCGCTATACGCCGCTCGAGAAGGTATGGATACCCTGGTTATCGAACGAGCGACTCCCGGAGGCCAGGCCGCCACTACCGAACGGCTGGAAAATGTCCCTGGCTTTGCCGATGGGATCGAAGGGGCCATGTTTGGCAAGCAACTCTACCGGCAGGCCCTAAAATTTGGCGTGGAGATGCTCGAAGCTCAGGAGGTTGCCAAAGTTTACAGCCATGATAATTACCATTGTATTGAAACAGCGGACCGGAGCACCTACAGTGCCAGTGCCTTATTGGTCACAACGGGCAGCCGGTACCGCCGGTTGGAGGTTCCTGGCGAAGACAGCTACATCGGTGCCGGGGTTCACTTTTGTGCCACTTGCGATGGCCCCTTTTATAAGGGGCAGCAGGTGACTGTGGTAGGAGGAGGAAACAGCGCCGCTGAAGAAAGCTTATTCCTGCTCAAATTTGTTCAGCGAGTGACGCTTCTGGTTAGAGGCAAGGAATTGAAAGGATCGGAGATCATACGCGAGAAGGTCCGGCGCCACCCTCAGATTGACCTCCATTTCGAGACCGAGGTGGTGAAATTTAACGGTTCGAAAGGCAAGCTCACCGGCCTCACAATTAAAAATAAAGAGACGGGGACTGTGGAAGAGGTTCAAACCCCGGGGGTGTTTATCTTCATCGGCCAAATGCCCAATACGTCATTTCTTAAGGAAAGTAACATTCTTTTAGACCGTTGGGATTATATTGTGACCGGGCACAACCTTATTCATCTTCCAAGAGGGCCGTTGGGATATGAAAATAGAGAGCCAGAATTTCTTGAAACCAGTGTTCCAGGGATTTTTGCCGCCGGCGATGTCCGCGCCGGGAGCACCAAACAGGTAGCTTCGGCCGCCGGCGAAGGGGCAACGGCGGCTCTCTTGATTCGTGAGTACTTGAAATCAACATAGAAGGAGGGCAACTATGGCGAATGAGGATAGTGATCCTGCTCCTCCCCAAAGGCGAAAGAAAGGGATAACGGATTTTTAGGGCATCCCTTGCCGCAGGGCGGTATGGGGATAAGAAATAACCGGATCCGGAAAAAATACCATATTGGTCAACGAGAAATAGGGTGTATACCCTATACTCTTCAATATTTCATGGGCTTAGAATAAGAAGCCAATCACTATGCCCTGTTACCCAATATCCTCATGGGGTGGAGCTGGCGGCAGCCATAGACCGCGATCCCGAATCCGGTGCATCCTCATCGGATTCCATCCGCTCTTGAAGGAAAGGAGGAATTCATGGCCCTGGAAACCATCATCCCGGGTCGGGAGAATGAAATAAGAAAAAGGGAATCCTTCGTTGAGCCCTTTTCCGGGGCTCTCGCCAGGCACGGCCTCGAATTGCACCGGGGCGCGACTCACACCCTCCAGGTGAACGTGGGTCTCCGCTGTAACCAATCCTGCCGCCACTGCCATCTGGAAGCGGGGCCGGATCGAAATGAGGTGATGTCCTGGGAGACGGTCGATGAAGTGGCCGGTTTCGCCCGGCGGGGGTGCTTTGAAGTGATCGACAT
>JAOUFX010000539.1 GCA_029857975.1 Deltaproteobacteria bacterium
GGGTCGGCCGACTGTTTAATAAAGAGGAGGATATTCTATGGTGTATGAAACGGTTTGGTTCTTCTTTGCTTTAGGAATCGCCATCTTCTTGAGTATTGGCCTTTTAGGCTTGCTTTTTTCCCCTGCAATTCCTGGGAGGACACTAAAAGAGGTGGCCGCTATCTTATCCGTCTTGATTATTTTCGCCGGGGCCTATTTTTCCTACAAGTGGTATTCCGAAAAAAAAGGAATTCAAGGGATGACCCAGCAGGTCGAGGAGGCCCTGCATAAATACTTAAGTTCTAATAAGCTCGAAAAGGAAGAAAAAAAATAAAATTTATAAACTCCCACCTTCTTTTTTCCTGGGAAAGCATCTCCGCGTTGGGGTAACCGTAAAGGGGGACCATTACTGATGCCTGAGCCCCTAATGATCATTGCGCTCCTGTGTGGGTTTTTAAGCATCGCGTTTTTCATCACGGCTATCGTGGCCCTGAAGAATAAGCCTTCTTTTGGGGTGATCTCAAGGTTCACGCTTGCGCTACTCATGCTCTCATTGGCTGGGTTACTTGGCATGATTACCATCGCTACCCAGGGGTATCGGGCATTAACGCGCGAGGAAGTGGCTGTGGTTGTGAAGACCGAGCCCATGGGTCCCGGTCGCTTTAGCGCCCGGTTCCACTTTCCCGATGGCCGGGAGGCCACCTACAACATCGCGGGCGACGAGCTCTATGTGGACGCGCATATCCTTAAGTGGAAGCCCCTGGCCAACTTCCTCGGCCTGCACACCTCCTACGAACTTGACCGCGTCGCAGGCCGCTATCTAAAAGTTGAGGATGAACAAACGAAAGCCCGCACGGTATTTTCTCTTGCTCAAAAAAAACCGACGAACATGTTTACGCTACGCCAGCGGTACACGTTTCTCAGGCCTCTACTGGATGCCGAGTACGGGTCAGCCACATTCATAGCGGCGAACCAAGCGGCCGAGTTCGAAGTGCGAGTTTCAACGACAGGACTCTTGATTCGCCCTTTATTCCGCTACGGCAAATAGAAACGTGGCTACGAATTTCTCGAACTCCCGTAAGCCCTCAACTGTAAAAAATTCATCCGGGCTGTGCTGTCTGCCTCCATGTCCGAGCCCTCCCGAGACGACGGGCAGGCGGAGAATTCTCGAAAAAACGAAATAAGGGGCAGCCCAGGTAGCCATGGGCCAGATTTCCGGATTTTTTCCATGCTGATGATAAGCTCCCACGAATTTCTGAACGAATTCTTCGTGGACATCCGTTTTTGACCATGTGTAATTATCCCTTACGATTACCTCGATGTCGTCGTAACCATATCTGAGCAGGTGCTTTTTTATTTTTTCAATCACTTCTTCCGGTTCCATGTTAGGACCGAATCGAATATCAATCTTTGCTCTGGCTGATCTCGGCAAGACCGTCTTCGTTCCTTTCCCGGTGTATCCCGCATGGATGCCGTCAATGTTGATGATCGGCAGGTAGAGTCCTTTCTTCAGGAGCTCAATACCTCTTATTTTGTATTTATAGGAAAGAGATTTCATTTCTTTTAAGAAGGCCTTTTCATCGAAGGTTTCTATCAATTTTTCGAGAAGGTTCATATCTGAATGGCTCACCGGAGCGACGTTGTCATAGAAACCATCAATGGTGATTGTTTCCGTCTCGTCAACCCATGTGGACAGAGCGTGGATCAGGCGCCAGACCGGTGAAGAAATCCAAGCGCTGGCGGCGCTGTGCACTGATTCGGTAGGGCCACCTTTTTTGCTGCTTCTACAGTTGAGGTCAAGATAGACGATCCCTTTCAATCCAAGGTGAAAGGTGATTTTTCTTCTTGAATCTTCCGAAAAATCAAAATCGACGACCCCGATCCCTTGCAGTTCATCTTTATGCTCACGAATAAAAGGTTCGAAATGAGGACTTCCTATTTCCTCCTCGCCTTCGATGGTGAAGATGAGATTCAGAGGAAGATGGTCAACTTCTTTTATACTCCTCAAAGCATTAAACAACCCGACCAGCGCTCCTTTCGAGTTAACCGCCCCCCGCGCAATCACGCAGGGCCCCAGATTTGGTAAATTTTTAATTTCCGCTCCAAACGGCGGCGAGCTCCATTTATGCTCCTCGACAGGTTGAACGTCATACATTCCGTAAATAATCAATGTTTTTGGGTTCCTCGTGTCAACTTTTCCATAAACAATAGGAAATTTCTCGTCGCCACAGTACTGGGCTGAACCTCCTATTTCTGCGATAAGATCTCTTACGATCTGGGCTGTTTCTTGTATCCCTTCCCCTGTACTGGAGATACTTTTCTGTCTAAGAAATTCCCGGCACCTTTCCAGATGGGCAGGAAAATTTTCATCAATATTCTGATGCACTTTTTTAAGGGTTTCCGCAAGAGCCATTTTTAAGTATCTTAACTATGAAATATATTATTCTATTTTTTTGTATAAAATCTTGCAAGTCTATTCCCATGGAAATGCCCTTTGGTCTTCAGGTTTCATCGGCGAAAAAACGAAGAATAAAAACGGGACTATTTTTTGAAAAATTTATTTTGTAGCAATTAAGGACACTGGGTCCCAAAATGCCCCAGCCCTATTGCCATAAGTTCTTTAAAATTTATTTGGAATTTTAAAAAATATTAATAATTTTGGCTAATTGAAAAAGAGGCACACATATTGCTAAGCATTTTGGTTCACAAGGCTGATTGCGAAATTATTTACTCCGCAACTCCCCAGGTTGTAGTCATGGGAAACCGTATGCCGGAGATGGATGGAGTTGAGACAATGACTGCATCAAAGCTTCTGACTTCAAGGAGCTGAAGGTGAAAATCCGCCAAGTTTCAGACAAGCGTAAAAAGATTTGAGGAAGGAAAACAGGAAAGTTGTAAAAAGAAGCAGGTTAGATAGGAGCAGGTCATCCCATGGCCAAAATTGCCGTTATTTTTATCCAAAAATTTGAAGATTCCGAATATCTCAAACCTGCAGAAGCCCTCAAAAGAGCAGGGCATGAGTTGGTCCATGTGGGAGGAGAAGAGGGAGGAAAGGTAAAAGCGGAACCCCAGGGGAAGATTTTTCAGATTGACAAAGCGGTAAAAGAAGTATCGGTGCATGAATTTGATGCGTTGCTGATCCCGGGAGGATATTTCCCCGATCGATTAAGATTTGATGAAGATGAATTCCAATTTGTAAGAGCTTTTGTGGAAAGCGGGAAAATTGTACTGGGCACCGGGCGTAAATGATTTTCAAGGGCTAAGATTGGCAAGGGTTTAGCATGAATTTCTGGCTTTAGAATTCCAGGACGCCTGCTTGTCCAAGACCAGGCAAAAGCAGGGATGGCACAAACTCAGGACATGGTTGACAGTTGGCGCTGGTCATCGGGGCGACGGGATTAGTCTTCCCGGGTCATTGATTGTTGTTCGCAT
>JAOUFX010000540.1 GCA_029857975.1 Deltaproteobacteria bacterium
CCCCAGGGAATCGGTTCACCGAAAAAAACAAAGTTGGGTTTTAGCACGCCGGTACATGAACAACGGGGCGGGAGCGGCTCCAATGTCACTCCTTGGCTTTCGTACATCCGGCCGCAAATCATACAGTTTAATCTTTTGCCGCTGCCGTGAAATTCAATGACTCTTTTGCTTCCGGCAGCCTGATGTAAATTATCGATATTTTGGGTGACGACGGAACTCAGATAGCCCATTTGCTCGAGCTTGGCCAAAGCCAGGTGGGCTGGATTGGGCTTGGATTTTTCCAATAAGCTTCCCATTTCCTTGAGCATGGTCCAAACTTTCCGGGGATTGGAGCAGAACGCTTCAATGGTGGCGTATTCCATCGGGTCGAACTTTTCCCAAAGGCCGGAGGGCCCGCGAAAATCCGGAATCCCGCTTTCTACGGATATCCCGGCTCCGGTAAGGGCCACCACTTTTTTAGCTTGGCGCAAGGCTTGGGCAGTTTTTTTGATCAGGTTTTCGTTCATGTCCCCTCCCCTTTCCATTTTTATTGGCTTATGGGGAATTAAAAAAATTGACTAAACTTAAAGGCAAAATGCAAAAATTAAATTGAAAACTTAAAAAGGATTAAAGCTTTTCAGAGAAATCTGCATTTTTCGATTGGCAATTTTCAATGAAATTTAGCGTGTCTTTTCAAAATGCTAAATTGATACAAAAATTGTAATACTTTAGCCTTTTGAAAAAAGTCTACGTTTTGTCATTCCCGTGAAAACGGGGATCCAGAACCCAACAGGAAAAACCTGGATTCCTGCTTTCGCAGGAATGACGCCCTTAAAAATTTTACTGTTCGGGATGGTTTTCCAACAGCTAAAGTGATAAAAAATTCTATCAGAATGAAAGATTTTGGCAAGGATAAATGAGAAGCGAAGAGTTCATAGTTCGGAGTATTGAACCTTTAAGCTCCAGACTTCGATTTGTTTTTTTGAATCGGATATTATTTGGCAAGGAAGGATTGGAAAAGTAATCTTCGGAAAGATCTGTTACTGTCAACTTAAACTCCGTTCAGAGCGGACGGTGTTTCCGAGGTGAAGATGGAACCCTCTCGACTCTTGGCTTCAAAATTTATGATTTTACTTTCATCCATTTTCATTTCAATTTTCCCGTTAAACTCTCCTCCTTCCGCTACAGATAACTTATTTGCCAGGATGTCTCCCAAAACTTTTCCCTTAGCCTTAATCTCCACAATCTCCTGCGCTCGTAAATTTCCTTCTATCTTACCCCCAACGATAATTTTTTTGGCTGCGACCTCACCTTTAATGACCGCGGTTTCAGATAAAATTACACACTCAGCATTCACCTTCCCATCGACCCGTCCATCAACCCTCAGGGTCCCGCTCACATTCAACTCCCCCTGAAAATTCGTATTCGCTCCTATGAGCGACTCCAATTTTCCATTATCCTTTAAAAACATCACGACTTCCCTGAAGAAACTTTTGGGGGTTGACATTCTTGCCCTTTTCCCAAATTTCGTAATGAACATGAGGTCCCGTTGATTTTCCGGTGGAACCCACATAACCGATGATATCTCCCCGCTTCATTTTATGGCCTATTTTCACCGCATTTTTCTTGTTGTGGGCATAGACGGTTGAAAAACCGAATCCATGTTCTAAAACGACTACATAGCCACTATGGGGGGTCCACCCCGAATAACTTACAACCCCTTCTGCTGTGGCCCGGACGGGAGTCCTGGGGCTTGCCGATATATCAATCCCGGAATGAAAGCTAGCGGCTTTGCTGAAAGGGTCTTCCCTCTTCCCATAGGGAGAGGTTACCTTGCCATTAACCGGGTATCCTGTAGGTGTCGCCAAATAGATATCCTTCTGGATGCGTAAATAATCCTTGATTTCATCAACGGTGGCAATTGATTTTTGCAGTTCTAACATAAGGTTTTGGATATTGATGGACCCGCTGTAGGAGGTACTTATGGTTTCCAGAATTTTTTCTTTGGATTTCAGGGAAAATATCCTGCGAAAATCCTCATCGACTTCCTTAAAGGCCGAGACCGTTGCCTCCCATTGAGAGAATTGTTTGGCGTAAAAATCCACTTTTTCAACCAAGGCTGGATATTCCAAGCCATTCGCGGCGAGGGAAAAAACATAAAAGCCCCCCAGAACACTTAATAAGAGAATGGAAAAGATCCCTATGGAAGGGATTTTGATATTCAAAGATCGAAGGTTTTCGTGAGGAATGACCATGATGGTTACAGGGGTCAGCGCTTTTTTGAATAAAAAACGGATCTTGTTCATCGCCAGCTCTTTAAAAAGATATGGAATTCCCTAAATCGCTTCTTGCCCAGAATTCTTTTCTGTTCTTCCGGGAATGGTTCGGTTCTTTTTTGAACGCATGGGAGACAAACCTGTCCACGGAGTAATTGTCTTTATCGCCCGGCTTGGGCTGCCATAGGGTTTCTAACAGCCAATTTTAATTAATTATTTTAATTAAATTGCTTCAGGGATTTCCATCTAACCCAAGGAAAAAGCAGCAAATTATATGCCAAATGATTGAAAAGGCCTAAGTTGCTAAGGGTTAGAAATTATTTAAGCTACAACATAAGTGAAGTCTTAATACCGGGGGTGAGCGAGAATCTGAAAGGGGTTGACAAAGAAGGGTTAGAAAGATAATCTTTGAATAGAATTTTTCCCTTTTACGAATGATCTCAAAAATTCGCCGGAGAGGAATTATGGAAGAAGTGGTCATCGTCAGTGCGGTCCGGACAGCCATCGGTGCTTTTAATGGTTCCTTGAGTACAATTCCGGCTACCACCCTTGCTGCCTGGGTGATTAGCGAAGCCGTCCGCCGGATTGGGATTTCCGAAAAAGAAGTAGATGAAGTCATCATGGGCAATGTCCTTCCTGCCGGGTTAGGTCAGAACCCGGCCCGCCAGGCTAGTTTACGGGCCAAACTCCCTTATGAAAGCGGAGCCATAACCATCAACAAGGTCTGTGGTTCGGGCTTGAAAGCTGTAATGTTAGCCGCCCAAGCCATTCAAACCGGGGATGCTGAAGTGGTCATGGCCGGAGGAATGGAAAACATGAATTTAACTCCTTATTACCTCGAACGAGCCCGGTCCGGCTATCGCATGGGTGATACCAAGGTGATTGACGGGATGGTTCATGATGGGCTTTGGGATTTGAACAATAATTTTCATATGGGTTACAGCGCAGAACTTTGTGCCGAGAAATATGGGATCAGCCGGGAAGACCAGGACCGCTATTCTCTCCGCTCTTACCAGCGCTCCCTGAATGCGATAGCCCAAGAAAAATTTCAGGCGGAAATTCTTCCGGTGGAGATCCCGTCCAAAAAAGGGTCCCCTCTTCTTTTTCAGGTGGATGAAACACCGCGGGAGACTTCCTTGGAAGCTCTCTCGGTCC
>JAOUFX010000015.1 GCA_029857975.1 Deltaproteobacteria bacterium
GACGATCGCTTTGGTTCCCCTTTTCATGCAGTCGATGATCCAGGGGGCCATAAAGCCATCGTTGCAGGTGGCCGCTGGGTTTTGCCCCCAGATCAGGGTACATTGCGGAAGGACAAACTCCGGATGGTCGTACCGCTCCTGGAAAAACTGGGAGCAATCGGGAACCGTATAGTCTCCCTGGGTAATCCGCATGGATACGAGCCGGGGGTGGAAACAAGAATTCCCGGTCAACCCTCCCTGAAGCCAATTGGGACTCCCGTATGAGTAGGACAACAGCAGAAGCCAGCCTCCTACATTTCTTCCCGTCCCCTGGATGAAGATCATGGATTCGGCTCCATATTTTTCCCGCAATTCATTCATTCGTTTTTCAATGGTGTCGTAAGCCTCGTCCCAGGAGATCTTTTCCCATTTATTCTCTCCGCGTTTCCCAACCCTTTTCAGGGGGGAGCGGAGGCGGTCCGGGTGGTAGATATAGTCCTTGATGGCCAAAGCCCTCGGACATAGCCTCCCGTTGTTGTAAGGATGATCGGGGTTTCCTTCCATCTTCTGGAGTTTTCCATCCTTTACATGAATGAATACCCCGCACCCTCCATGGCATCCGGGTCCTGCGGACCAGGTGATTGTCTTTACGATTTTTTCGTTATCTTTGGCCTTAATTGGCATATACCCTCCTTGAGCAATCTCGCGCCCACACCGCTACCTGACGCCTTGATTGACGGCGACAACAACTCCCATTCCCTTAGTTCACGAATGGGGGGGAAATAATTATTTCCCGACTCCACCATGCTCGGGGCATGCTGCCGGAAATCTCGCAAATATCAACAGGGAGACAATCCGGATTTCTAAAGCTGCTAAAAACGAACGGCAATTGCCCGATTGCAGATTTTTTTAAAAGTCATACTAATATTTTTATCACTCCCTGTCAATGGCAATGCATTGCTTGCCCCTTTTCACTTTTCAATAGGTTGATGAATTTACTTTGATTAACGGAGCCCGGACGGGAGGGTGATGCAAAAGGGAGCACCGGCGGGAAAAAGATCTGTTGCGACCCCGTGCTTACCTTCCGCCAAGGAAGGCGGGATCGAAGGAAATGAGGGCATTCTCGGCGGCAGCCCCGCCCTGTCTATGGAAAAGATCACCGCCTTGTGTTCCCGAGAGATTCACCCTCCCGTCCGGGCCGGGCAGTCTCTTCCCGGACCCGGCGGGGAGATGCTGCGCTGGGCCAAAAGGCGGTGGTTCTTCCATGACTTGGAGCTTTACTTCCACCGCTGTTGGAATGATATATGTTGTTTGTGCTCTCTTTTTGCGGAGGCAAAGTGAGGGGTGCCGAAAGGTTTGATCCCACCGTTTGGCCGGCGCGCAGCATCTCCCCGCCAGGTCTTGATAATCCTCCTAAAATCATGAGAGAAAATAAAAAGTGAAAGGGGGCAAGCAATGCATGGATTTCTCGCGCGATCTTCGCAACAGTTTTTCTCGCCGAGACCAGGGGCTTAATTTTATTGACCGGATGATTTCGCCGTGCTAATTATTTTAAATGCCAGACCGCGAACGGATGGTGTCAGCCATCGAGGTGAATCGTCTTTTTAGGTGATAATATGAAAACCAGTCCATTGCCAGCGAAGCGTTCCTGGGAGTTAAATATCTTCCCTACCCGCGAGGAGATGGGCAAGGCTGCCGCCCGGGATGTATGCCAGGCTATGAAGCGGTTCGCGCTGGCCAAGGGCAGATTCACCATTGTTTTTGCCGCGGCCCCCTCGCAGAATGAATTTTTATCCCACTTGTCGAAAAAGAAGGGAGTTGTCTGGCCCCAGGCCACCTGCTTTCACCTGGATGAGTATGTAGATCTTCCCCGGAATCATCCTAATACCTTCGAGGTTTATCTGCGAGAGCACCTTTTTGACCGTGTTCACCCGCAAGAGGTCTATTTCATGAAAGCCCTGGAGGGAGGAGCAGAACAGGTGGCCGGGCAATACGCCAGGCTCATCCAGAAAAGGGGCGGGTTAGATATCGCCTGCATCGGCATCGGCGAGAACGGCCACATTGCTTTCAACGAACCCGGTTCGGATTTCGAGGATCCTCTGATGGTAAGACGGATCACCATAGATTCCCGCTCCGTCAGGCAGCAGTACCGGGATTATAAAGACCACCCCAACCCGCAGGCGAGGTATTCCTCCCTGCGAGCGGTTCCGCGAAGGGCGCTCACCCTGACGATTCCGGCGATCCTCTCGGCCAGAGAAATATATACCATCGTTCCCGGACCCCAGAAAGCGGAAGCAGTGCGGAAGATGTGGGCCGGGCCCATCTCCCCGGCCTGCCCCTCATCCGCCCTGAGGCTGCATCGCCAGGTTAAGGTTTACCTGGATCAGGATTCAGCCGGAGAGTTGCAATAAAGAAAAGAAAGGATGTAAGGTTTCAATGGGCGAGTCGATAGGAGGCGTGGATGTTGCCATCGTAGGTGGCGGTGCGGCCGGTTGCCTGGCAGCTATTTCAGCCAAAGAAGCCCAACCGGATGCTGAAGTGGTGATCGTTGAGAAAGCCTCGGTTCGCAGGGGGGGATCAATCGCCTGCGGGATGGATGCCATCAATGTGGTGGTGATCCCAGGAATTAGTACGGTCGAAGACCTTGTCCGCGCTCAAATGTCGGCGGCCCAGGGAATTCTGGAACCTGCCGTGGTTCGGGCCGTCGGTGAGGAGAGCTTTGCGGTGCTCAAAGATCTGGAATCGTGGGGAGTGGAATTCCCCCATGACCAAGGGGGTCAATACCAAACTTTCAGACAGTGGTCCGCGCGCGATCGAGCAGCTGCCGTAACCAGTATTTCCATGGCAGGGGATTTGAAGGCCATTCTCGACCGTGAACTTCAACGAAGAGGGGTGCGGAGAATCGAGCACGCGCCGGTCACGGCGATCTTTGCCATGGAAGGACGGGTGACCGGCCTCAGCGCCCTCGACGTTTGGAAGGGAAAGTTCATTACCATGCCGGCAAAGTCCATAATTTTGGCTGCGGGAAGCGGGTCCCGCTTCGGCATACCCGAGACCGGCGTTCTTCATGCTGTTTTTGATTGTCCGGCTTGCGCGGGAGATTCCTACTCGCTCGGGTTTCGTGTCGGAGCCCAGCTGATCAACATGGAGTGCGTCAAGCGTTACATTTGCGTTCGGTATTTTAATGGCCCGGGTTTGGCGCCCCTGTCGCATGGAGGGCGGCTGGTCAATGCTTTTGGGCAAGCTTTTTTAGAACGGACCTCCAATGGAAGCCTGGAACTGAGCAACTATATGGACCTATTCTCCGCAGTCCTCAAGGAAAATCAGGAAGGCCGTGGACCGGTGTATATTGATACCCGGCATTTTTCCCCTGAAATGATTGCAGAGATGGAACGTTGCTTCTTTACCACCGAGCGGCCTACTTTCAAGAAGTTTTTCGAGGAACGGGGGATGAAGATCGGTCGAGACTTAATTGAAGCCACTCTGAGCGAACCGGTTCTTTGCGGGGGACACGGCATTAACGGATTGAAGGTGAATACGCGGGCGGAGACCAACGTGCAAGGCCTTTATGCCGCTGGTGACGCCGCTGCCAATGCCACCAGTCTGATGGGGGCTTTCGTTTTGGGTCGAATTGCCGGTCGCGAAGCGGCGAGGTTCGCCCAAGATGTCGGCCCCGCGTCGCTCGATTCTGGCCAAGTTCAAGTCGAGAGAGAACGAATCTTTTCACCGCTGCAACAGACGGAGGGAATCCCCCCCGCTCTCCTGGAGTGCAAATTGCGCCAGACCGTAAGTAACTATGTTGACAACCCGAAGTCCGAACCGAAACTGAGGACCGCTCAGACTCATCTGGCAAGATTACGGCAGGATTTGGCTCGTCTCAAAGCCACAGACTACCATGACGCCATGAAAGCCATGGAAGTGCAGGCCATTCTGGATTGTGCCGATATGGTGGTGGCGGCTTCCCTGGAGCGGAAAGAGAGCCGCTGGGGCATTTATCACTACCGGGCAGATTATCCCCAGCGCAATGATGAGCAATGGCGGAAATTTGTAGTGGTTCAGCGGAATGCTTCTGGACACCTATCCGTCTCTACCCAGCCGGTCATAGGAGGGTAATGTGCAGATTCAAGTGAGTGCTGAACGATGTAATTGCTGCGGGATCTGCGCCGATATTTGCCCTTGTGATGTCTTCCGCTTGAACGAAGAGACCGGCCTGGCCGAAGCTAAATACGAAATCGACTGCTGGTACTGCGGCGCTTGTGAGCTGGATTGTCCAACCGGAGCCATTCGGGTGTGCCTGCCATACTTGATTGCCTGACGCGGGCCTGCGACCGGGAATGGAATAGAGTTTCCGCATTTTAAAAGGGTTGCCGGCAATGAAAAGAATAGAGATTCAAAACTATCGATTTAACTTCGAACGCGAACCCTTGATTCGCCCCTTCCATATCAAAGGAGCTTTTTTTACCGAAAAATGGACCCTGGTCACCATGGTGGAATCCACTAAGGGGACACGAGCCACAGGTATTGGCGGAACAGCCGTTTTATGGTCGGACCCGGCGGTCTTTTTTACTTTTTCGGAAGCGGGGGGAAATGCGGTAATGGCCCTCATGGCCGAAAAGGCAGTGCAGCTCAGTAGGGGTAGAGATTTTCTCATCCCGCCGGAAGTAACCGGATCCATCTTTCAAGAACTCCATGAGTACGGAAAGAAAATCACTGGTCTGGAAAGTCTGACCAAAACCTTTACCCTCGTTTCTCTCGTATCTCTCGACCTGGCACTGTGGGTTCTCTTTGCCCAAGAAAATGGGATCCGGACCTTCGAGGGGTTGATCCCCTCAGAATACCGCAACGCGTTCTCGCGTCGTCAGGAAAAAATCGCTCACATTCCTACGGTGAGCTATGATTATCCACTAAGGGATCTGCTGGATTTGGTGGATTCGGGCCATTTCTTCCTGAAGATCAAAATCGGGCAGGCGGGGACTCCGGAAGAAATGGTCCGGAAGGACCAGGAGCGGCTGACGGAAATCCACCGGGCGCTTGGGGGGAAAAGAAGTCCGCACACCCCCGGTGGAAAGACAATCTACTATTTAGACGCCAATGCGAGATACCCTGATAAGGCGACCCTCTGGAAGCTGATTGACCATGCCGATCGCATCGATATGCTGGAGCAGATCGCCCTGGTTGAGGAACCTTTCCCCGAGGAAGTGAAGGTGGATGTGGCCGATATACCCTTGCGGGTGGCCGCTGATGAATCCCTCCACGACATGGCCAGTGTGAATGAGCGCATCAATTTAGGCTATAAAGCCATGGCCATCAAACCCGCCGGCAAAACGCTCAGCATGTCTATCCAGATGGCCTACGCAGCTTACCAGAGGAATATTCCTTGCTTTGTGGCGGACAATGCTTGCGTTCCATTACTGATGGAGTGGAATAAGAATTTTGCCGCCCGCCTCTCCTCGTTCCCTGGCCTATCCATGGGAATCCTGGAGTCCAACGGAGAACAAAACTACCAACACTGGCGCAGGTTGATGGAGGATCACCCCCTTTACGGCGCGGGATGGATCGAACCTCAGGGAGGGATCTATCATCTCGACGACCATTTCTATCAGACCTCCGGGGGGATATTCCATCGGCCAGGTCATTATCAAAATCTGGTAGAAACGTGTCGTTCTTGATCTTTTTCGTTTTGATCTGGGGAGTTTCGAAAAAAAGAAAAGGACTTTTTAAAGAAAGGAGTTAACCATGAAAAGAATCGTCACTGTTTTTTCCATCATTTTCCTTCTGGGAGGAGGGCTCTTTTCTGAATGGCCCAAAGGCGAAGCCCAAGCGGCGCCATCGGATTACCCCACCAAGGCTGTTCAGTTGATCGTTCCCTGGCCCCCCGGGGGGAGGACAGACCTTAATGCCCGCATGTTTGCCAACGTCGCTCCCAAATATTTGGGCCAGCCGATGGTGGTCATCAACAAAGCCGGGGGAGGAAGCGTCATCGGAGGAGCTTCCGTCGCCAAAGCGACCCCTGATGGATATACCTTACTGGCCATCACCCCCGGAACCAGTATTTTCCCTCCCCTCTTCAAAAAAGCTCCCTATGGTCCCTATGACTTCGACCCCATCGGGCAGATCGGGAGTAGCACCATGGCCATCGCTTCCAATCCCCAAAAGCCCTGGAAAAATGTCCACGAACTAATGCGCTATGCCAAAGAGCATCCCGGAGAAGTAACGTATGCCTGCGTGGCCTTGAAGGCACCTCATCTGGGATTCCTTCGGTGGGCAGATAAGGCCGGTATTAAATTCAAGCATGTTCCAGTGGAAAATGACGCCCAAGCAGTTGAAGCTGGCTTGGGGGGACATGTAGATGTGATCATGACCTCCAGCGTGGCCACGATTATTTCTCAGGTGAAGGCCAATAAATTAATTCCGCTCATGGTTTTCGGCGAAAAGCGAGATGCGGCATTTTCCAACACCCCGACGGCCCGGGAGTTGGGAATCGACGTCGTCGCCAGCCCATTTACGGGGATTGCCGGGCCAAAAGGGCTGGATAAAGCCGTATTGGGCAAGCTGCGACAGGTGTTCAAACAGGTGGTGGAGGATAAAGAATTCCTAACGATGATGAAAAAAGCAGGAGAGGACATCGATCCCAAGATCGGGGAGGATTTTTTGGCCGTCTGGAAGAATGACTTTGAGGGTTATTCCGAGATTGCCAAGAAGATGGGCTTTATAAAATGAGCCGACCCAAGATTCGATCCCTAATGGAAGGAGGAGTTATTGCCCTCATTGGAGGTGGAATTTTTTTCTTGATCCCCTCGCAGGTGGAAAAGCCGATCGGAGTAGAGGGCCAAATTCCTCCCTCCTTCTTGCCGAAGGTGATCGCCATCTCCCTTATGCTTACGGGAGGGGGCCTGCTGCTTCAAACCTTGCTCCGACCTAAAATGCCTTCCCCTTCTCGAATGCTCTGGGGAGAATGGTCAAGATTTCTTCTCGCCGCAGGGATGCTTGCCCTCTATGCTTACCTCTTCCCGCGCCTTGGGTTCGTGGTGAGCAGCGCTATGATCATGGGGATTTTCACCCATCTCTTTGGTGCCCGCAGCTGGAGAAAGATCCTTTTGAGCATAGCGCTGGTACCCGCAGGAGTTTGGTTTTTCTTTGAAATTCTGTTTGCGATTCCTCTTCCCCGTGGTTTCTTATTCTAAGATCAAAAGGGGTGGAATTTCTTGCTCGAGTTTTTGGTTCCGGCTGCTCAGCTCTTTTTCACTTTCACAAACCTCCTCGCAGTATCCGCAGGCCTGTTCATCGGAATTATCATCGGGGCCATCCCGGGATTGAATGTTCCCATGGCCGTGGCCCTTCTTCTTCCGGTGACTTTTTACATGGATCCCGTAGCGGGCCTGAGTCTACTCATCGGGGTATATAAAGGTGGAACCTATGGCGGCTCGATCTCGGCGATTCTCATCAACACCCCGGGGGCCCCAGCTGCTGCGGCCACAGTTTTAGACGGATACCCCCTCGCTCAGCAAGGGAAAGCCGGCAAAGCTCTGAGGGCTTCCATCTATGGTTCGGTGATCGGAGAATTCATAAGCGATTTGATTCTCATCACAGTCGCCGCTCAGATCGCTTACGTAGCCCTGAAATTTGGCCCTAACGAGAAATTCTCTCTCGTCTTTTTCGCCCTTTCTACTATCGCGGTGATCTCCGGAGAGAACATTCTAAAGGGTCTGGCGGCGGGCCTGTTGGGTCTTTTTCTAAAAACCATGGGGTTAGACCCCATCACCAGCTCCAGCCGATTCACGCTAGGGATCTTTGAATTGATCGGGGGAATCCCTTTCCTTCCTCTCCTCATCGGCCTTTTCGCCGTTTCAGAGTTTCTGGTTCAGATCGAAAAGAAAATCGTTGTGGGTCAGAGGAATCAGATCGTCCCCCTCTCCAAAAACTATGAAGATAATTACGTGACCTGGAGGGAGTTCCGGGAGAACATTAAAAATATTCTGCGCTCGACCTTTATCGGCCTGGGGATTGGAGCGCTTCCTGGAAGCGGGTCGGCTATCGCGGCTTTTGTCTCCTACGGGGTGGCGAAGAATGCTTCCAAGAACCCTGAGAAGTTCGGCAGGGGTGCGCTGGAAGGGGTATTTGCCGCGGAAACAGGCAATAACGCAGTCTGCGGGGGGGCGCTGATTCCTCTGCTCACCCTGGGCATTCCTGGGGATGCCATTACCGCAATCATGATGGGGGTTTTGCTGGTCCACGGACTCATTCCCGGACCCGATCTTTTTGTGAAATCAGGGGACATTGTCTACGCGGTTTTCATCGGGCTTATCGTGGGAAATATCCTTCACCTCTTCATCGCCTCTTTGGGCCTCAGGCTTTTCATCAAGCTTCTGTCCGTCAGCCGGGCTTTCCTCTTTTCCGCGGTCATTGTCATCTGCCTCGCGGGAGCCTACACGGGGGATAGCAACGTCTTTGACGTCCACCTGATGATGGTATTCGGCGTCCTCGGCTACATCATGAAAAAATTCGAGTTTCCGGTTGCCCCCCTCATCATGGGCTACATTCTGGAGCCTCTTCTGGAAACCTCCTTGGTGCAGGCCTTCATCGTGAATAACGACTCCCTGCTGCCGGTTCTCACCCGACCGATCTCTCTATTTTTTGTCCTGCTGACCGTCTTCTTTATCATCCGATCTTTTCTCCCTAAGAAACGTTTGGGAAAGATAGAAAGCCAGAATTAAATTATTGGAGATGTTTAAAGCTGGATAACGACTTTATTGGCCTGGCTCTTGGGGTCCAATAGAATTTCAAAGGCGCGAGATAAATCTTGCAAAGGAAGCTGATGGGAGATGAGAGGTTTGAGTTTTACCCGACCATTTTTTACCAATTCCAGAGCCACCTGAAAATCCCAGCAATATCCCCGGCTCCCCCGTATCTGGATTTCCCGCTGCACAAAAAGATTGACCGGGAAGATGACTTGCAGGGGATCTTCGAAGAGCCCAATCAGGACGCAAATCCCTCCCTTCTTCAAAGACTGAGCGCTTTGTTGCAGGGTCTTTCCCAAGCCGACGGCTTCAAAGGATCGGTCTACTCCGAGACCCTGAGTTTCCTTAAAAATCCTCTCCACCGGGTCTTCCTGAGCGGCGTTGAGGGTGAAACGGGCTCCGAGAGAAGTGGCGGTCTTTAGGCGGTGCTCCAGAAGATCAACGATAAAAACTTCGCCGGAACCTGCTGCTTTGACCGCCTGGAGCAAGAAGAGGCCGATTCCGCCGGCACCGAAGATGGCTGCGTAATGTCCCGGCTCGATCTGGGCTTTGCGGACGGCGTGAACGGCAACGGCCAAGGGCTCCAGAAGCGCCCCCTCTTCGTAGGAGATGAAGTCGGGCAGGCAGTGAACCCAGTCTTCGGAAACCACAAAGTAGGGGGTAAATCCCCCCTGACCGGAACTGTATTGATAGCCAATGCTTTGGCAGAGATGGTATTCCCCTCGCAGGCAAAAATAGCACCTGCGACAGACAATCACCGGTTCGACCGCTACCCGGTCGCCCACCGCAATCTTGGAGACCGCCGGACCGAGTTCTATCACTTCTCCAGAAACTTCGTGGCCGATGGCCATGGGAAGAGAGGCGAGGGGGTGTTTCCCTTTATAAAGATGAATATCGCCGCCGCAGATGCTGGAAGCTTTGACCTTGATTAAGACGTCGTCATCCTTGAGGGGTGGGAGGGTTCTGTTTTTAAATTCCACTCGCCCTGGGGAGGTAACGAAAGCCATGGGATATTCTTCCATGAAATTCCTCCAGCTTTTCTTAGGCATAGAGCATAGCGTTTTTTAGTGCCCCTGATTTTGTTCCCGCCATGCCCTATGCGCTATGCTCTTTGCGCTTTATTGTTTTTATTCCATGATGTAGTCTTTTTTCGGCCCGAATTTTCGTCTTTCCCCCAGAATCTCCCGTAGCTGATCGACCACGAGAAAAGCCGGAGGGGGACAACCTGGCACATAGTTAGGGAGGTGCTGGTATTGGTTCTGGCAATTACCAAGGGGGAGAACAATGCCCGATGGCGACTCCGGCAAGCTGCCCTTAGGCCCAAGGCTGATGTTCATCCCAGGAAGTTTTTCCAACGAACCACCAGCAGCCTGCAAACGACCCAGGGCAATGCGCAGGCCGTTGCGGCAAGCGTCGCAGGCCTCGCCGTCCACGACACGAATCTGACCCAAATCGACCTGAAGCGGGGCACAGGCACGAATGAAAGGACGTTGGACTTCGGCAATGGATTGACCACGAATTTGAATCTCCTTTTCATCCCAGACGCCATAGCCCATGCTCTGAGCCAGGCAGAGAGCGAGGACTTCTGTCGGATCGATGCCCATGATCCGCGCAGCGATAGTATCTACAGCCACCGCATCCGTCCCGGCTAGAAGCAGGTTCAATCCCACGGGGGTCCCCCAAACCGGCCCATCCCCCTCGGCGGCGACCAGACCATCTACCACAATCAGATGGGGCTTTAGAACCGCGTTGAGCTCGGCAATCGCCTTGTTGAGTCCCAGATAATGAAACCTTTTTTTTTCTTCATAGGTGGTAGTTCCCTTCAGGTTCTTCATGGCGGCCGTAAGAGTGCTGGCGAAATGGGTTTTAAGAACCGGGGCGTTGATGAAGAAATCAGCCTGTAAAACTTCTTTAGCAACCTGAACGCTTTTAAGAATTCCCCCCTCCGGAGTTTTGATCTCTTCGAATTCTCCGTCGTATAAGTCCATGAGCCGGGCTCCTGTCGCTCTGGCCACTTCTTCGTAGCCGTTGGCGGCAAAAGCCTTTTTCGTGTTTAAACCAATGGCAATGGCTTCGGCAATGATCACTTCCGCCGGATTGGCTTTTTGCACCTCCTCCACCAAGGCCTGCATAAAAACCGGTCCGGTGAGAATTCCTTTTTCCCAGAGGTTTTCTTCGACGGTGAGATTGGGCTTGATCAGCACCCGGCTGTTAGGGGGGATGATTTGCGCAGCCGGTCCGATGAGGGCAAAGAGCTCTCCCATCATCCTCCGGACTTCGTTCAAATCTTTTCCATTCTTTCCCTTGACGATGGCAACTGAAGTAAGCATTTTCTTTTTCACCATTTCGCGCCTAACTCCTTGCCCCTTACGGTTATTTCATGTTTTATCTGCGTTCATCTGCGTAAATCTGCGTCCCAACTATTTTTTAAAAAACTCCGCGGCGCCTTGCTGGCAGAGGGCCACGCAGAGGCGGCAACCGTCGCATTTTTCCGGGTCCACCACCAGTTTTTTCTCGACCACGGAAATAGCCTCATAGGGGCAGGCTTCCAGGCACCTGAGACACTTCTGGCAGGCATCCGGGTCGATGCGGGAAAAGTAGGGCACATCGCCGGGAATCTGGCTGGGAGCGATGATCTTACTGACGGAGCGGCCGGAGAAATCGGCAAGGGAATGATACCCTTTGGCTTCCATCCAGCCGGAGATTTGCCGGAGCCAGCGTTTGATGATCTTGTGTCCGAAGACAATGACCGCGGCGCAGGTCTGGACCGCAGTGGCCCCGCAGAGAATGTAGGAAATAATATCTTCGAACGTGCCGATGCCTGCCCCACCGATCACCGGAACTCCCAAGTTGGCCTCGGAGGCACGGACGAGCCACTTGCGAATGATGGGCGCCTGCCAAAATCCGCCGTACCCACCCATCCCCCCCCAATGGATAGGCTTTTCGGTTTCAATATCCAGGTAAAGACCTTGGAATCTGCCGGTGATGACCACAGCATCGGCCCCGCCGGCAATCATGCGGCGGGCAATCAGGACCGGATCTACGCCTTCCCCCACGATCTTACCGATTACCGGAAGAGGAGTTCGTTTCCGGACCCGTTCCAAAATGGAGTAACATAGTTCAGGGTCGCGTCCCGCGACCATTCCGGTGGGCTGCCCTTTCTCTACGTGGGGGCATTGCAGGTTTAGCTCGATTAGATCCGCCCCGTTCTCCGTGACCAGATCGGTGAGCCTATCCCAACTCTCCGGGTCCGTCCCGGCGATGGAGGCGATCACCCGCACGTCGAAATCGTGGGCTTCCTGCGCATACCCCTTCATCTTCTTGACATATTCTTCGGGGGGAGTGGGATTGAGGCGTTCGGTGGAGTAAAGGGAAAAATAACCGCCATTATCGATGGCTTCGGGGTGCTCGATATGCCAGCGGGGGCGGGGTTGTTTCCGGAGCCACTCGGTATAACAAAGAGTTTTGGTGACAAAGGCAGCGGCCTCACTACGGATACACTTTTTTACCATGGACAATCCGTACGTAGGCGTCCCCGAGGCGATGATAATCGGATTTTTCAGGATAACGTCTTTGATTTTTATTTTCAGGTCAGGCATCGACTTGAAAATCCTTTCTTGTTTTACTGTACTTTTTTATAACACAAGTCTGCTTCAAAAGCCAGGTGGGCCGAAGAATGCGGATTGGGGAATTCGAAATGCGGAGTAAAAAATTATGGAACCCGGAGTAAATATCTTTGAACTTCGAACTGGCAACTCTAAGAAATTGGGAATTGAAGTGATCCCTTCCTCCATGCGATAATGTCTGATAAATCACCAACCCGAAAGGATAAAAGATGATCCACAAAAAAGATTGGAAAACAAAAAAGTATTACCACGGTCCTTCCGGAGCACACCGCCGGGCTGTGTACAAGGCTATGGGGTACACGACGGATGATTTGAACCGCCCTTTGATCGCTATCGTGAATACCTGGGGGGAAGTTTGTCCCGGCCATTACCATCTGGATCATTTAACCCGCACGGTACGCGATGGCATCTGGAAGGCCGGGGGAACTCCCCTGGAATTTGCAGCCATCTCTCAATGCCCAACCGCCAGCCTGGGAGAGCCGATGATGCGTTACGACCTGCCAACGCGGGACCTCCTGGCCTTTGACATCGAAGCCATCATCGAACAACAGATCTTTGACGGAATGGTTATCCTGGTTTCCTGTGATAAAGTCGTACCCGGAGCGCTGTTGGCCGCTGCCCGCTTGGACCTCCCCTGCCTTATCCTGCCGGGTGGATGTATGGAAGTCGGTTCTTGTGAAGGCGAGCAGGTTTCCCTCTCCGACCTGGATGAGGTTATTTTCGGCGCTCTTCCTATGGGAAAGGCAGACCTGAAAAAAATTGAACTTTTGGAGGATGCGGTCTGTCCTTCCCCAGGGGCCTGTCCCATCATGGGGACGGCCAATACCATGCAGTGCCTGGCTGAAGCCGTTGGCTTGACTCTTCCGTTTGCCGCCACGGCCCGGGCAGTATCAGCAGAAAGATTACGCCTGGGAAAAGCCTCGGGAGAAACCATTGTCAGAATGGTTAGGCGCGGGGAAACAGCGCGTTCCATCCTCGACGCTAAAAATTTGGAGAACATGCTCCGGGTCTGCATGGCTCTCGGAGGATCGACCAACGGAATCCTGCACATCTTGGCTCTGGCCCGGGAACTCGGCCTGGCGAGGGAAATGAATATAGAGAAGGTGGACCGCTTCAGCCGCACGACCCCTTGCATCTCTGACGTCCGGCCGGTGGGGAAGTATTTCCTTCCCGACCTTCATGAAGACGGCGGAGTCCCAGCGATCATGGCTGAGTTAAAGCCATTTTTAAATCTGCAAGCCCGAGGCGCAGGCGGACGCTCGGCAGGTGACTGGGTCAAGTTAGGAAGGGAGAGTTTGAAGCGGGGCAGACGGACGGTCCGCGCTCTGGATGATCCCCTGCTTGCTCACGGCGGGATTGCCGTGCTTAAAGGGAATCTGGCTCCGATCAGCTCTTTAGCGCGCATGCTTAACAACACCATTCCTTCTCATCGCGGGCCGGCGCGGTGCTTCAATTCTCAGGAAGAAGCTGTGGCCGCTTTGAAAAAAGGAAAAGTCAAGGGGGGAGAAGTGATCGTGGTTCGCTATGCCGGTCCACGGGGAGCTCCGGGTATGCCAGATATTTATGCGCTCTTAGCCACGGTGGTAGGGATGGGCCTCGAAGGTAAGCTGGCCGTGGTAACCGATGGGCGATTCTCCGGGTTCGCCCGCGGGTTAGGTGTATGTCAAGTCTCGCCAGAAGCCGCCGTAGGTGGCCCATTGGCTTTGGTAAAAAATGGGGATATCCTTTCGATCAGCCTTCCCGATCGTTCTCTGAATGCCGAAATCCCGCCTCAAGAATGGAAAACGCGCGCGGCCGCATGGCAGCCTCCCAAGATGAAAAACGCGCCGGGCATCCTCGGCCTGTTCGCGGTCAACGCCGAGCAGGCCCACCAGGGAGCCCGGCTGGTGGCTCATCCGGCACCATGGAAAAAAATTTAGAATCGCTTTTTTTATTTCTTGAAAAAACTTTCAAAATATTGGAGATAGGTGGACCGGAGGTTGGGGTCATCCAGGTTCATGGTCCCCCAGATGTATTTTCCTTGCCAGTAAAGGTCTACTTCCCCTTGCTAGGGGTCCCGCAAGCGAT
>JAOUFX010000541.1 GCA_029857975.1 Deltaproteobacteria bacterium
CAAACCACCCCGGGCACCAGCCAATCGATCCGCCGAAGATTCTTCCGATGATCCGCCATCACTTCCTGCCTCACCTGCCCAACCATCTGAGAAAGATCCCGACGCGAGATACTGTCCTGATACTGCCCGTACAGCCTGGTTGCCCCTCCACTTCGCTTTGGACCATGGTCCAGCAACCGGATCTCCGCATCCAGAATGGAGGGATCGAACGGCTCCACCTTCTTCGGCCCCGGTCGATTGAGGAAGGGATGATTCTCCTTTCTCCTCCTCCGCCACCGGCCCAAGGTCGCCAATGGAATCCTCATCGCCCCGCAAATCATCCCATAGGGCATCCCGGTTTTTCCCTTAATCTCTTCTACGATCTCCATCACTTTCCGGATCGCCTCTTCCCGTCCCTCTGCTTTTCCTTCTCGTTTTTTTTAGCCTCGTGAAGATCGTTGGCCGAAAAAAGATCCTTCACCTCGATCGCCTTCTCCGCTAAGTACAACCTTTTCTCCAGATCCCGGACTTTGCTTTGAAGCTCCTCCTTCTCCGCATCCGGAGGAACAGGGGGTCTCCCGGGAGCATGATTCTCCAACGCCAGGGCCATGGCCTGCAGGGCCCGATCCTCCCACTCGTAATACCTCTTGCGCGAAATCCCCAACCGCTCCGCTCCCTCCGTCGCGGTCAAAGCCCCACTGCGCACCTGTAGGATGATGACCGCCCGCTCCCGCGCCAGCTTTCTCTCTTTCTCCATCGGGATTCTCCTTGAGGGTCCCTAAAGCTTTTTCTCGGCTAAAACCTCCTGCACTTTCTGGGGCACCTTGATATTTTTCTGCAGCTTCTTCAATCTTCTGTCCAACCCCCGCATCAACTCCGTCTGACTCTTCTTCTCCAATAATACGGCAAGACGAGGGCTCAGGGCTACCCCCCTTTCCACCTGGACCCGGGGCTGCAAGGCCAATAACATCCCCTCCATCGCCCGGTCCTGCCACTGCTGCAAGACGCCCCACGCCACCCCCATCTCCCGACAGATCTCTCCCGGCTTCCTCCGCTCCGTCCACAGGGTCAACACCGCCTGGCACTTCTCCTGTGCCGTATGCCCCAACCCCTTCCGCCTTCTCCTCTCCTCGATCCCCAACTTCTCGACCTTCTCCCTCTCTACTGGTTCCATCCCTCTTCTCCTTTTCCTTTTGCGGGTTCACCTCATAGACCACTTCCTGCACCTTTCCGCCATCTTCATCATCTACCATCAGCCGCAGCTTTCCTTTCTCCGCGCGAAGCACCACCGACTGCCCCTCCATCCTTCCCACCATGTAAAAGGGCTCTCGCGGCTTTCCCCGAAGCGCCATCTCCAAAACGTTCTCCGCAATGCCTTTCTCCATCACCTTCCGAAGTTCCCCCTGAATCTCAAAATACCGATCCGCAGGAAACAGCCCCCCAATCCCCTGATGCGGCCGCTTGTGATTGTAATACTTAACCCATTGCCGGATCCGCTCCTGCGCCTCCTCAAAACTCCCAAACTGCGCCCGGACCAAAAACTCCTCATAAATCGTCTTCCAAAACCGCTCGATCTTTCCCAACGTCATCGGATGATGCGCCTGGGATTTAATGTGCTTTACCCGGTCCTTTCCTAACTCCCGCTCAAACCGCGTCGTCCCCCGCCAGTTTGTGTACTGCCGCCCCCGGTCCGTCAATACCTCCTTCGGCACCCCGTATTCCCCAACCGCCCGCCGGTACACCTCGATCACCTGATCCGCGGTCTGGCTCCGGTACAACTCCAACCCCACCATGTACCGCGAATAATCATCCACCATCCCCACCAAATAGGCATACCGGCCCCCCAGGCGAAAGGTGAAAATATCCCCCTGCCATAACTGGTTCGGAGTAGACCGCTCAAAAAACCGAGGCCTTGTTATGTTCGCTGAATGTTTCTTCCGGGAGGGAACAATCAAAGACTTTTCCTGTAACGTCCGCCGCACCGTCTCCGGCGAGGCGCTCAGGAAGAACACCCGCTTCAATAGATGGGATATCCGCTGGACTCCAAAGAATGGCTCTCTCTTCTTGATCTCGACAATCTTCTCGCGCACCGGACCGGGAAGCTTCCGCCGACTCCCCGACGACACTCCTTGATTCTTTAACCCTCCTTCTCCCCGCTCCTGATACGCCTTCACCCAACGATAAATTACATCTTTACTTACTCCCGCCTCTTTGCTCAACAAAGAAACAGGCAACCCCTCTTCCAACCGCAGCTTCACACAACGAAGCTTCAGCTCAAACCCATACCGTCTCCCAAACCGACTCTCTTTCCCCTTACTCTTCCTCTTGACTTCCTCTACACTCTCCATCTTGACACTCCCTTTCTCCCACAAGAGAGTGTCACCCATTTTTACCTTTTCCCTATCTCATGATCTGGCAGTTAGCCCACTGAAGACCGACTCCAGAGAATCGAAAAAAGGCGTGCCCTTCAAGAATCTGACCAGGTCCTTGTAAACGTAAAGGGACATCAATTCGGTAAGAGTAAAAGGTGCAGGAATTTTGAATTTGAAGGTATCTATGAAGGCCCAGCGGTTGCCCCGATCGACCCTCTCGGTGTACAGGGGAAACCCGGCCGCCTGGAGCGATTCCAGGTCACGGTAGACCGTCCGTATTCCCGTTTCTTCCCGTTTGGCGATCTCGGCAACAGTCAACCCGCCGGGGCTGGCTTCGATTGCCCGGATGACGCGCCATTGGCGTGCTAGCTGATCCCCCCTCATTATATTTCCCTGCCTTTAAAAGGCCCGGATCCTTGCTTCCAGGGAAAGGGTTGGTGGGAAAATTCTTTTAGTTGGCCAGATGATAGCAAAAATAGCAAATTATGTCAAAATATTTACATCCTGCTCCTTCTCCGGGAAAAACGCTGGAAAGGAACCTTTTTTTCATTGTCTCTCTTACCCTCATGCCCGAAAGCCGAGAGGTGTAATACGGTCTCTTTGTAAACCAATGCTGCCCCGGAAACGAACGGCCCTTCCACCCTAATATTCTCACCCAACCCCAAGGACGGATAGCTCTTCCTCGGAGCATTCCGAATCCCTTCCATGAACCGCCGGATATCCCCGGCGGCAACGTGATCCGTTTTGGGTTCCTCAAACATATCAATTGCATCCAAAGCATAACTCTGAACCAGTTTCTTGAAAAACTTGCTGAAGGTCGGCCAATGGCCAAAGCACTCCAGACCGACCACTTGGCCATTGATTGCGAACAAAGCTCCTACTTGGGAATCCACCAACTGGAAAGCTTTCAGGTAATCAGAAAGACGGTCCTTCTGGCCCTCGAAAAGGTCGGCCATAGCCCCGGTTTCGGAGTGAATGGACATCCTCTTAGCTTTAACCGCCAGGTTGTCCCAGATCTCCCCCTGATCTGAACGGTAGCCGGTTC
>JAOUFX010000542.1 GCA_029857975.1 Deltaproteobacteria bacterium
GACTGGATATGGGCGACGCCGTTCTGAATATTCCGCCTCTCCTTCTTCTTCGCCCCTGAACTCTTTACTGGCGACATTCTTCCTCCTTTATCTCTTCTTCCCGCCCATCTGGCGCCGAGGTCCTTTACGGGTGCGGGCATTGGTGTGAGTGCGCTGGCCGCGCGCAGGCAACGAGCGTCGATGGCGAAGACCCCGGTAAGCCCCCAAGTCCATCAGTCGTTTGATGTTCATGGAAACTTCCCGCCGCAAATCCCCTTCGATTTTCAAATTGCTCTTATCGATGACCTCACGGATTTTCGCTACTTCGGCGTCGGTCAATTGGTCTGTCTTGCGTTGCAAGTCAACCTGGGCTTGTTCCAAAAGCTTGCGAGCCGTAGAGCGACCGATGCCGTGAATGTAAGTCAGAGCAATTTCAACAATTTTATTTCGGGGAAGATCAATCCCTGCAATGCGCGCCACACCTACCTCCTTTTCCCTTGCCTCTTATCCTTGCCTTTGTTTGTGCCGGGCATTCTGGCAAATCACCCGCACGACGCCTTTCCGTTTTACCACCTTACATTTGTCGCATATTCTCCGCACGGAAGCCTTTACTTTCATCTTTCCTTCCTTCCCATGGCCCTCGGTGACTGGTTTCCTCGTTTGGCCATCCGATTCTTTTAACCGCGTCCCCTTGAAAGCCCGCCTTTGTTCCCACTGGGGAAACCCGTCTTATTTCGCCCGGTAAATAATCCTCCCCCGGTTGAGGTCATAAGGAGAAAGTTCCACGGTCACCTTATCACCGGGTAATATTTTTATGAAGTGCATGCGCATCTTGCCGGAGATGTGCGCCAGCACGCGGTGACCGTTTTCCAGCTCTACCCGGAACATGGCGTTGGGGAGGGTTTCAACCACCGTTCCTCCGACCTCAATGACGTCTTCTTTGGGCATCTCCGCTTATCCTGCAAGCCCAGGGGCCTTCACCCTTGGGGAGCGAATTTTGGCCAATTCAAAGTTTGCTTAAAATGTCCGGCCCATTCTCCGTCACGGCTACGGAATGTTCAAAATGAGCCGAAAGACTTCTGTCTTTCGTCACCGCCGTCCATCCGTCTTCTCGGATCATTACTTCGTAACCCCCGGCGTTGATCATGGGCTCTATCGCCAGGGTCATCCCGGGCTTCAGGCGAACCCCGCGTCCGGGAATTCCAAAGTTAGGGACCTGGGGTTTTTCATGTAAATGCTTGCCAATCCCATGGCCCACAAAATCGCGCACAACCGAAAAACCATGGGATTCCACATGCCTCTGAATCGCGGCGGATATATCCATGAGGCGATTTTCTGGCCGGACCTGCTCGATGGCTAGATACAAAGCCTCCTCCGTTACCCGCAGCAACTGCTCCGCCTCGGTTGAAATACTTCCGATGGGTAAAGTTATGGCGGCATCCCCATAAAAGCCATCATAGATGGCCCCGAAATCTAAGCTCAGAATGTCTCCTTCCCTCAGGACTCGATTCGAGGGAATCCCGTGCACGACTTCTTCGTTTACTGAGGTACAAAGGGCCGCCGGGTATCCGTTATATCCCTTAAAGGCCGAGTGAGCTTTCCGCTTGGCGAGCAGGGTTTCGGCCAATTCATCCAATTCCCGCGTTGTAACCCCGGGCCGAGCCGATGTTTTCATCTCCGCCAAAATCTCCGCTACAATCTGATTGCTACGCCGCATTTTTTCGATTTCTTGCGGAGATTTCAAAACGATTCTTTCATCTTCCGGAAGAGGATCCAAGAGCCCCATCTTCCTCCCTATCTTCTCCCCTTAATCCGCCCGCGCTTCATGAATCCTTCATAATGGCGCATCAACATATGGGATTCGATCTGCCCTACGGTATCCAGGGCCACCCCCACCACGATTAACAAAGCCGTTCCCCCAAAATAGAAAGGCACGTTAAACTTGGTAATCAAAATGGAAGGGAGAACGCAGACCGCCGAGACGTAAATGGCTCCGCTAAAAGTGATTCGGGTTAAAACCCGGTCTACAAATTCTGCTGTCTTCTTGCCCGGACGAATTCCCGGAATGTACCCTCCATATTTGCGCATATTATCGGCTACGTCGGTGGGATTGAAGGTCACCGCCGTGTAAAAATAGCAGAAGAAAAAGATGAAGCCCACGTAAATGAGCTCATAGATCAAGGATCCGGGCGCGAGTTGGGCAGAAACGGCCTTCATCCACGGGTGCTCCACGAAACTGGCGATGGTTGCCGGAAACATAATAATGGAAGAAGCAAAAATAGGAGGTATGACTCCGGCGGTATTGACCTTCAAGGGCAAATGGGTACTCTGCCCCCCATACATTCTCCGGCCGACGATGCGCTTGGCATATTGGACAGGAATCCGCCGTTGTCCCCTTTCCACGTAAATAATTGCCCCGACCACTGCTACCATCAGAATGATCAAGAAAAGGGTGACCATGATACCCATCTCACCCGTGCGGATCAGGCGGGCGCTGTTGCTGATCGCGGTAGGCAGGCGGGCGATGATGCCGGCAAAAATGATCAGAGAAATCCCGTTGCCGATTCCTCTTTCGGTAATCTGTTCCCCCAACCACATGATAAAAGATGTACCGGACGTCAAGGTAATCATGGTCATCAAACGGAAGGCCCACCCCGGATCCAGGACCACCAACTCTCCGCCCGGCCCGGTCATCCGCTCTAATCCAACACTGATGCCAAATCCCTGGATCAGGCTTAAAAGGACTGTGCCATACCGGGTGTATTGGGTAATTTTTTTGCGTCCTGCCTCTCCTTCCTTGGAAAGCCTTTCCAAGTGAGGAATGACCACAGTAAGGAGCTGCAAGATGATCGACGAACTGATATACGGCATGATGCCCAGGGCGAATACCGAGAGCCGCTCGAAGGCCCCTCCCGAAAACATATCGATAAAGCTAAAGAGAGTTCCTTTGGCCTGGGCGAAGAAGGCCGATAAAGCTGCGGCATCGATGCCCGGCGTGGGAACATGCACCCCGATGCGGTAAACCGCCAACAGCAGGAGCGTGATAATGATCCGGCGCTTCAGCTCCGGAATTTTAGGAATATTCTGGAATCCCTGGAACAACCTTTAGAGAACCTCCGTCTTTCCTCCAGCAGCCTCGATCTTATTTTTTGCGGCCAAGCTGAAATGATGCGCGCGCACGGTCAAGGGATGGGCAATGGATCCTTCGCCTAATACCTTTACTCCCCGTTGAAGCTTTTTTACCAGGCCCGAAGCTTCTAGGGCAGCTACATCTACTACTGTACCGGCTGGAAAACGGGCCAAATCTCGAAGATTAACAATGGCGTATTCTTTGCGGAAGGGATTCTTGAAACCACGCTTGGGAAGGCGCCGCTGCATAGGCATCTGGCCTCCCTCAAAGCCCCGGGATACTTTT
>JAOUFX010000543.1 GCA_029857975.1 Deltaproteobacteria bacterium
CCTTGCTTAAAAAAATAGGTATGCCATTTGTCAATGGCGGTGTGCCGGAAACAATGATCAGGGAAACAATTGAGATGTTAAAGAAATGAGGAGGTTTCCCGCGAAGGTGTGGAAATCAGGATTTGACTTTATAAAAGCTGTCAAGTCAGGTCAATGCTTCCCTTCCTGAATTCTTGTTTTTGGAGTCATCTCCGGGAATTCAAGATTCCGAAGGCAAATCTTCAATTTGGGTTTGAAAACCATGGCTATTTCCAAAGACAAAGGCAATTTTTCCCCTTGACTAACCATGGGTGGAAGAGTATTTTTTTGATAATTGTTTCCCCCGTAGCTAAGTAAACCCATCACCGTAACCCCTAACCTTCTGGAGGAAGTCATGGCCAATATTTCGTGGAAGGGGGTTTATACGCAGCCTCGAAAAGGACCTATTTCCTTTTTGAGGCTTTTTTATTTTTATCCATCGAACATCCGTAACAATTTTTCTCTTTCATACATTTAGAACCTGGGAAAAAAAGATTCGGCGGGATTTCAGCATAAACCCTGTCCCAAAGTTTTTAGGTTAACCTGGAGGAAAAGAGATGAACGAAGAGAGTCTTCCAAATCAGGGCAAATTAGAAACAATTTATAACATTTATCATTGGAATCAACAGCTTATTGATGCGGCCGACCGGAAGGTGGCTGCCCTCATATTAATCAATGCGGTAGTTATTTCATTTTCAGCCACATGGAACCTAAAAGATTATGATGCCCTAACGAAAATCATTACAGTTGTGGCGATTGTAATAGCCGCATTTTCCACTGTTATGTTTTTTTTTACTTTAATTCCAAGAATCTCACCACATGCGGGCGTAAGCGTCCTTCACTATAGAGGAATATTAAGATATACCCGGGACGAATATCTTTCCAAGATGATGGAAATTAGCGATGCCGAATTAACAAAGGATTATTTAGGCACGATCTATTCCCTATCATTGATCCAGACCAAGAAAAATTATTACTTGAAACTGGGATCGCAATCATTAATCATTTCCATCATCCTGCTGGCATTATCATTTATCATGAATAGCCTGTTAATAAGGTAAACCCTCGAGGAAAGCTCTCGGTTGGCATGGATTGTCGAGGGTAAGTCAATATAGATTATTTAGATAGGCTATTTGACGAAGGAATCCAGGAATGAAATGCCCCAAGTGCCAGTTTGAAAACCCAGAAGGGATAAAGTTCTGCGGGGAATGCGGGGCAAAATTGGAGATGATTTGCCCCCAATGCAATTCCCCCAATCCCCCTCAATTTAAATTCTGCGGTGAATGCGGCCATTCATTGGCAGAACCGAAACCCTCTGCCGCAATTTACACCAGGCCTCAATCCTATACCCCCAAATACCTTGCGGATAAAATCTTTGCCTCGAAAAGCGCGCTGGAAGGAGAGCGCAAACAGGTAACAGTGCTGTTTGCCGACCTGAAGGGTTCTATGGAATTGCTTTCCGACCGAGATCCAGAAGAGGCTCGGAAGATCCTCGACCCAGTCCTGGAAAGGTTGATGGAAGCCGTCCACCATTATGAAGGGACCATAAACCAGGTCATGGGGGACGGGGTTATGGCCCTCTTTGGAGCGCCTCTGGCCCATGAAGACCATGCGGTCCGCGCTTGTTATGCGGCGCTGGGGATGCAGGAGGCCATCCACCGGCTTACAGAGGAGCTCCGGCGTACCCAAGGGCTCGAAGTTCAGATCCGGGTTGGAATGAACTCCGGGGAGGTAGTGGTTCGATCAATCGGGAGCGATTTGCACATGGACTACACTGCGGTGGGTCAAACTACGCATCTCGCGGCGCGGATGGAGCAGTTGGCTGCTCCGGGCAGGATTCGGCTTACCTCGGAGACGCTGCGATTGGCCGAAGGGTTCATAGAGGTCAAGCCGCTCGGCCCAGTGCCGGTGAAGGGATTAGCGGAACCCATTGAGGTCTATGAACTCATAGGCGCCAAGCCTGTGCGTTCGAGGCTCCAGCCGGCAGTAGCCCGCGGCCTCAGCCGCTTCGTGGGAAGGGATGCGGAAATACAACAAATACATCGTGCCTTGCAGCAGGCTGGCACCGGGAGTGGACAGGTACTGGCCGTCGTGGGCGAGGCGGGTGTCGGGAAATCGCGGCTATTTCATGAATTTGCCCAATCCCAGCGCACGCGTGGGTGGCTCATTCTGGAGGCCGCCTCGTTCTCTTATGGCAAGGCGACTACTTTTCTCCCGGTCATTGAATTGCTGAAGAGGTACTTCAGGATTCACAACCTGGATAACCAGCGGGAAATCAGAGAAAAAATAACCGGAAAACTCCTGACCCTCGACCGGGCTTTGGAGCCGGTGATTCCTGAGTTTCTTTCGCTCCTCGACGTTCCCGTCGACAACCCGCAATGGCGGGCTCTTGACCCTCTCCAACGGCGGCTCCGTACGCTGGATGGGATCAAACGACTGCTGCTGAGAGAGAGCCAAGTCCAACCTTTGCTTTTAATCTTCGAGGACCTCCACTGGGTAGATGGCGAGACCCAGTCATTTTTAGACACCCTCATCGAAGGCCTCCCCAAGGCTCGGTTATTGCTCCTGGTGAATTATCGTCCGGAATATCAGCACAGTTGGGCGAATAGAACCTATTACAGCCAGATGAGGCTGGACCCCCTCCAACCGGCAAGCGCCGGAGAATTGTTGAGCGCGCTTTTAGGAAATGACCCTGCTCTCGAGTCGCTTAAAGGGACTTTAATCGCCAGGACTGGTGGAAACCCTCTTTTCCTGGAGGAGAGCGTTCGGATGCTGGTCGAGACCCGGGTTCTGCTTGGAGAGCGCGGGGCATATCGGCTGGCCAAGGCTGTGGAGGCTATCCAGATCCCCGCCACCGTCCAGACGATCCTGGTGGCCCGCATCGACCGGCTGCCGCCCGAAGAGAAGAATTTACTGCAGTGCGCTGCGGTAATCGGCAAAGATGTTCCATATCCTCTTCTGAAAGAGATCGCAGGGTTACCCGAAGAAAACCTGCGTCGTGGTCTGGCCCATCTCCAGACCGCCGAATTTCTCTATGAGACCCGGCTGTTTCCGGACCTGGAGTACACTTTCAAGCACGCCCTAACCTATGAAGTCGCCTACGGCAGCCTCCTGCAAGAGAGGCGACGTGCCCTCCATGCTGCGATCTTCGAAGCGATAGAGCGCCTCTACCAGGACCGGCTCGTGGAACACATTGAACGCCTGGCCCATCATGCCCTCCGGGCCGAGGTTTGGGACAAAGCGCTTACCTATCTCCGTCAGGCTTCCGTCAAGGCGATCGCCCGCTCGGCGCACCGAGAGGCCGTCACCTACCTCGAGTCGGCGCTGACCGCCCTGAAGCATCTTCCCGAGAGTCGAGAGACGTCGCTCCTGGC
>JAOUFX010000544.1 GCA_029857975.1 Deltaproteobacteria bacterium
TGAAGTTACATTACCCCCACCCTAACCCTCCCCCCTTGAGGGGGAGGGAGGGGTGGGGGGTAAAATGATTTATTTCGTTTGTATTAGTTATATAATTGAGGAAGAATTCCTTTTCGCCCTGCACCTTAAACCATTTCATAATTTGAACTTTACAATTTGAATTCAGCTTCGCTGCCATGTGTGGTATCGCCGGCATAATAGATTTTAACAAACCTGAACCGAAGGAAGCTTTGCTTCGCCGTATGCTGGGCCTCATCCGCCACCGCGGGCCGGATGCATTTGGTATTTACATGGAGAATCATGCGGGATTGGCTCATGCCCGGCTTAGCATCATCGACCTTAGCGGGGGAGATCAGCCGATCCATAATGAAGATAAAACCATCTGGGTAATTTATAATGGGGAAATTTTTAATTATCCGGAGCTACGTCAAGATTTAGAGAAGCGAGGGCATAAATTTTACACGAAAACAGATACCGAGATTTTGGTTCATCTCTATGAGGATCGCGGGGCGGAGTTATTTAAGGAATTAAATGGACAGTTTGCTTTCGCCCTATGGGATAAAAAGCGTGCAAGCTTATTGCTTGGTCGTGATCGATTAGGAATACGTCCATTATTTTACTATTTGAAGGATGGGCGATTACTTTTCGCATCCGAAATAAAAGCAATTTTTGCTGATTCCAAGGTTCCCCGAGAAGTTGATCTTCAAACAATGTCGGATATTTTTACCAGCTGGACATCCCTAGGCTCGGACACTCCATTCAAGCATATAAGGCAACTCCTTCCGGGGAACTTCGCTTCTTTTTCAAGCAAAGGCTTAGTTACCCGGCCTTACTGGCAATTATCTTTTTCAAGATCAATCGATCGGAATCGATCCTTAGAATCATGGACAGAAGAAATCAATCATTTACTTTATGATGCGACCAGAATTCGACTTAGAGCTGATGTTCCAGTCGGAGCGTATCTAAGCGGTGGCTTGGATAGCACCTATACGACCTCATTAGTGAAGCGGTATTTCAATAATCAGCTTTGTACTTTTTCGGTGAGCTTTGCGGACGATCGCTTTGACGAAGCCTTTTTTCAGGAAAAAGCAGTTAGAGCCCTTCGAACCGAACATCGGCGAATCCGCTGCACGGAGAAAGATATCGGCCGTAACTTCCCTAAGGTAATCTGGCATACGGAGACTCCGCTCCTTAGGACTGGACCCGTTCCCCTCTTTCAGCTTTCGCAATTAGTACGTGAAACCAATTTTAAAGTTGTACTTACGGGTGAAGGTTCCGATGAGATTTTTGCAGGGTATGATATTTTTAAAGAAGACCGGATCCGCCGGTTCTGGGCTCGCTGCCCCGATTCCAAAATGCGGCCAAAGCTCCTTCAAAAGCTTTACCCTGATATCTTTACTGACGGAAATACCCGAGCCGGTGCATTTCTTATGGGTTTCTTCCGCAAGGGACTCACCCAGGTAGATTCCGTTGCTTATTCCCATAAAATTCGGTGGGAGAACACTTCTCAAATCAAATCATTTTTCTCCCATGATGTACAAGATTTAATGAAAAAAAATGATGGTTTTGAGGAACGATTTCTCTCCGTTCTTCCTCCGGATTTCCTGAGTTGGGACCCCCTTTCTCGAGCTCAATACACGGAAATTTTAATTTTTTTAACGAATTATCTCCTCTCGTCTCAAGGCGACCGGGTAGCGATGGGACATGCCGTGGAAGGGCGTTTCCCATTCCTGGACTATCGGGTGGTTGAATTTGCGTGTAATGTTCCCCCACGATATCGTTTAAATGGGTTGAAAGATAAGTTCATCCTGCGAAAAGCTGCCAAGGATTTAATTCCCGCCGAATTAGCCTTGAGGCCCAAACAACCGTACCGAGCACCTATCAGCCGCTGTTTTTTGGGAGATGAACCGGAAGAGTATGTAATGGATCTTTTATCTGAAAAGGCTGTGCGCCAAAACGGATATTTTGACCCGGAAAGGGTGAACTGGCTTATTGAAAAATGCCGGAAGCAGGAAGGGAAACTTTTGAGCGAGCGGGAAAACATGGCGTTAGTGGGAGTACTTTCAACCCAGTTGCTTCATCATCATTTCATTAGCACCTTTCCCCCTTATCCCATTCAAGAACCGGAAAATTTAGCAGTCTTTACAACTGAATCGTAAGAGCGTAAGGCGTTAGGTTTTAGCTGATAGTTTATAGCTGAAAGCCGTAAGGGGATTTGATGAGGTTACTTTTGAAAATTTATTGTTCTATCAAAGAGCTATTGGCTGTGAGCTGAAACTCTGAGCTTTGAGCTTTCAGCTGCGAGCTAAAATAGGAGGTAAATATGTTAATTAAATCTTGTACCAACTGTCAATTTCACGTGATTAAAGAAGAAGAGAGAACGATGATGAGCCATTGCAGCAAGGAAAAATGCTGGGCCCAATTCTCCAAATGCATAGCTAAAAAAGCCCTCAGCCGGTTTTTGGAACAAGAAACTTCAAAGCGTGAAAGCGTGAGAGCGCAAGTCGCCAGAGCATAGGGGGGAGAAAGAACATTTTCTCTCACAGAGCACACAGAGGCCACAGAGATAAAAAGATTCTTTAAATTATTTCTCTGTGAACTCTGCGGGCTCGAGCGCAGCGGGCGAGAGAAATGTATTTAAGTTTTTGCCTTGAGCCATTTTTCACTTTGCAACTTTTAATAAGATCTTTTCCCTCTGCTCCGTGCCCTCTGCCCCATGCTGTTATTATGAGCTATGAGCTATGAACTAAAAAAATCTCCCTTACGCCCTTTGTCATGCGCCTTAAGCCAGGGGGTAATGATATGAAAATCTGTTCCCACTGCATCCTTCCGGAGACTTTTCCAAGGATTACCTTTGACTCGGATGGCGTTTGCAGCCATTGCCGCCAAGAGGAATCCATCGTGGCGGAGGCCCCCGCCAAAAAAGAAAAATATCGCCGGCGTCTTGACGATCTCATCCTGGCAACCAAAGGGAAAGCCCCCACTTATGATGCGATTATGGCATACAGCGGTGGCAAGGATTCAAGCTATACCTTGAAATTATTGAAAGAAAGGTATGGCTTGCGCATCCTGGCCCTCACTTTTGACAACAACTTTATTGCTCCTGGTGCCTGGGAAAATATCCGCAAGATTACCGACCGTCTTGGGATCGATCAAATAAATTTCCGTTATCCCTGGCCGCCCATGCGGGAATTATTCCGGATTACCGCCCAAAAAGATATTTTCCCCGCTCCCACTTTGTTGCGAGCAAGCTCAATCTGTACCGCCTGTATTACCATCGTGAAGAGCCTGGTTCTGAAAACGGCCCTGGAAATGTCAATTCCATTAGCCGCTTTCGGCTGGTCTCCCGGACAGGCGCCGATTCAGTCCGCCATCATGAAGACCATTCCTG
>JAOUFX010000545.1 GCA_029857975.1 Deltaproteobacteria bacterium
GAAGTGGCCTTCGAAATGCACGCAGCGGGCATGCAAGAAGGTCGGCCCCTGACCGGAACGGGCGCGTTCAATTGCCGAACGGGAAACCTCCCACACCTCGGATACATCGCATCCGTCAACTTCAACAGCGGGGATGCCCAACCCGCGCGCTCGTTCGTTCAAATTCCCGCCAGTCACCTTGGCGGACTGGGTGGTTATGGCCCAGCCGTCGTCCTTGCAGACAAACAACACAGGCAAATTCCACACAGAAGCCAGGTTCATCGATTCCATCAACATGCCTTGGTTCATGGCCCCATCCCCGAAAAAGGCAATGGCAATTGCACCCGGGCGTGAATACTGTGCTGATAGCGCAAAGCCGGCTGCGGTGGGTCCTTCTGCACCTACAATACCCGAGGAAGCGGCCAGGTACTCTTTAGAGAACATGTGCATATGCCCGCCCATGCCGCCGCACAGCCCGTCTGGATAACCAAGCAGTTCGCGCAGGATAAAAACAGGGTCTATGCCTCGCATGAGCAAAGCCGCGGTGCCGCGATGATCCAAAGCCATAGCGTCGCCTTCACGTAAGTGGGCAACGACGCCCGCGATAATCGCTTCTTCGCCAGTTCCAAGGTGCATCTCGCCAGAGATTAAGCCGTCGTGCCAGAGCCGGGCAATGGCTTCTTCAAACAAACGGCTTCTCAGCATAAGGGCATAAAGCGACCATAAGTCGGGTGGCATAATTATCTCTCTTTCACTGTCAAAGCGTTTCTCACTCGTTCCCATTTCAGTAAAGATAGGGTATCATTTTCTTGCTGATTTTCATATACGCCTGATACTCTACCCCCAATCTCTCAACCAGCATTTCCTCTTCAATCTTAATCCGATACAAGAAGCAGGGAATAAGTAACAACATTATCAGAAACCCATACCCGCTCGAAAAGAGCAAGGTAACGCCGAAGTAAAACAGCAAGTAACCCGAATAAGCAGGATGACGAATATATTTGTAAATACCATGCTTGACTAACGTGTGATTATTTATGATCCGTAGGGCATATGAAAAGTGTTTACCCAACGCCTTCCGTGCAAGTACTCGCAGGGTAAAACCCAGTAGGAGAAAACTTGCGCCCACAAGATTAACTGCTTCAAAGCGATAAACGGCTTTCTGAAGTTGCATAAAATCCCATCCCGTGACACCCAATGCAGCAGCCCCCACAATAAAGGCTGGAATGACGAAATACCAATCTTTCTTGATGGTCGTAAACATATTGTCCCGTTCATTCTCGTGGACTAAACTGGAAATGGAAATGGGGTCACCCGTTAAACGCCCCTGTCACCCATTTTGAAGCGCGCAAAGCTTCGGGAACAAAGAGTTCACCGGGAGCCCGATTTCCGGGCGATCGGGTGGAACGACTCGTTATGCTCACCTTTATTCTTAAGTTCCTCGTGTCTAAAACAACCTACGACATGATCGTTTACCATGCCAACTGCTTGCATGAAAGCGTAACAAATTGTTTTCCCGACGAACTTGAACCCTCTTTTCTGCAAATCCTTGCTCACGGCTTCAGACTCAGGAGTGCTTGAGGGAATATCCGTCATCCTTTCCCATGAATTCTGGATGGGTCTGCCATTAACGAATCGCCAGATGTAACGGTCAAAACTTCCAAATTGTTCCTGCACCTGCAGGAACGCTCTAGCGTTGGTGATGGTCGCGTTAATCTTCAGCCGGTTTCTTATGATCTCAGGATTAGCGAGTAACCGGGAAACGTCATTTGGGGAGTATTGGGAAATTTTCCGGGCATCAAAATTATCAAACGCTTTTCTAAAACCGTCTCGCTTTCTAAGGATGGTGGACCAGCTCAGTCCTGCCTGCGCACCTTCCAAAACAAGAAACTCGAATAGACTTCTGTCGTCGTGAATTACTACGCCCCATTCATTATCATGATAGGATTGCTCGAGCTCGTTCTTATTGGCCCATTCACAACGTTTCATGGGTAATCCTCGCTTTATTCAATTGGATGCATAACGCGAGGGTTCACGTTTGGCGGGGCAGAGCAAGCTGTTTATCCCAACACTGTCCGCACCCCGTCATACCGTGCAACCCGTTGTTCGCATTTCTATCCAGAGATCTCATGTTCTTCGTCGACGATCACTTATGCCGGCTCTTCCCATATATTGTGCGCAGTTCTTCTTTGGCCTTCTCCAAAATACGCAACTGGTCCTTGTCCAGGTTCCTGCCGGCTCGGTTGATATAGAATACGAGCATCGACATGGCGGAGCGAAATGGCGGGGCTTTGCGGCGGGTACTGCTATCCGCCGACTGCTTGAGCGACAACGCAATCTTCTTGGCATCCGCCCAGGTGAATACCCCCTCCTCCAGATCCAGCGCATTGCTTTCTTTGGTAACCCTTCCAGACCAACGCGTGTCCAGTGATGATTTGGATCTCGTCGCCATTCACTACCCCTCATCAGAAGCGAACAAAAAGTTGAGCGGGAGCCCGTAATATGGGCGATCCGCTCCAGCGCCTAGTTAGCGAAAAGTCGGTATTGGAATGTCCACGGAACACATCACCACGAATGCTCTGGGGACACCATACTAGTTTTTCTTCTTCGGTCTCCCACCTTTTCGGGGAATCAACCGCTTGGCCAGCTTCTCCTCCAATCGTCCAACAAAACTTGTATTTCCCAATGGTCGTCCCGTTCGTTCATGCTTGCGCAAGGCCTTATACTCCTCGTCCGATACCCCACCCGTAAGAAATCCTCTCCAGTCATCCACAATTTTCAGCAATGAAGCCACAACCACAAGCGCATCGTCACACGCCTCAATAGGGGCTGCCGCACTACTCCATGGATATTTTCTCGGATCTGTCGCCAGCTTTGCCCGGACTGGATTCAGTTCAATATTTCGCGCGGCTGCCAACAGATATTGCTCATCCATCACATAAGATGTGAAGCGCCCCTGCTACAAATGACCTCTCCAATTCTCTCGAAAATTTATGTGCCGAGTATACCGCCGATGGGCTTCCCCGATCGCCCGCCTAAGGCCTTCCTCAGAATCAGGAACGGCGATAAGATGAACATGGTTGGGCATGAGGCAGTATGCCCAAATTGAAACATCACTCCGGGAACACCACTCAGCAATAAGTTTTAGGTAGACCTCATAATCATTCTTGCAGAAAAAGGTCTCTTGCCAGCGGTTTCCTCTTTGAGTTATATGGTGGGGGTATCCTGATATTACTACTCTTGCCATTCTTGCCATATCCAAATTCCTACGATTGTGAATGGCCCTTGTCAATCAAAAACTAATACAAACGAAATAAATATTGTTACAGTCATTGCGAGCCCGAAGGGCGCGGCAATCTCGTTCTTCGTGGGGTTGCTTCGTCGCTGCGCTCCTCGCAATGACACTTTA
>JAOUFX010000546.1 GCA_029857975.1 Deltaproteobacteria bacterium
TGAATCAAAGGTGGTCGAATCTCCTCCATTTTCCGCTTTAAATTTATCCGCGTCTTCCTTTTTAGCGAAAGCCCACTTCCCCCTTTTGGTCATGACCCCCATTTTCTTGCCGCCCATGACCCAGAACCCTTTTTCGGCATCGATAAGTTTTTTCGTATTCAAGTCTCCCACCAGAATCGCCTTGGGCGTCTTGTCAATTTTCAGGGCGAGCTCAACGGCCATGCAATGCAGGCTGCATGTCCCCTCAGTCGTCCCATCCTCATATTCAACGAGCATCCTGCTGAAGGCAAATTTCTCCCGGTCCATACCGCAGTATTTGCAGGAGGGATGATTTTTAATGTCATCCTGGGCCAGGCTAATACCTGTTAGTGAAAGACATATCGCCATACCCATAACTAAGAAAAAGCTAAATTTCTTCATAATTCATCCTCCTTTCCTTAGGTAATTTCCGCTATGAATTTGACTCCTTTTCTTCTAATTGTTTATACTGAAAATGAAGTAAAAAATCAAGGTGGGTAAACACTGTATTTTTAGGGGTAAAAGGCTGTATTTTAGGTGCCTTTCCCGTGATTACCATAAACCGGCCGAGAATCCGATGTTCAGGCCCCTTCGGCATCCGCTTTTATTGAATGTGTCAGTGTGAGTGTGAGTGCCAGTAAATACCTAAAACATTAAACCCTCGGCAAATACTGATTTTCATAGTTTGAAAGTGCCCTCCGGGCATGTGGCATTACTCAGAAAATAGCCTGCAAATCCCCCCAGCTCCCCCTTTATTAAAGGAAAGCTGTGAAAAAAATAGGCATTTCAACTCCACCCTTATTTTGGCTCAGAGGCTATGGCGATGAGTGCTGGCAGCATCGGCCGAGATAGAACCCTGCCTAAAGAATTCGAATGGGTGTCCGCGGAATGAGGCGGGGTGCCTTTTCCCGCCCCATCCATGGGATAACCGGCGCCTCATGATGCCAAGCGAAGAGCCATGGCCTCTGAGCCTGGCGAGAGCTGCCAATATAAAGTCAAAGTTGGGTCAAAGCAATTTTTTCACAGCTTCAGGGGTGCAGGGGGGATTTTCATGGTTCACGGGTGGCCGAGTGGCCATGGCAAATTAAAATTAATCCGGGGCAATTGCCAAATGTGGTAAAATAGTTTGTAGCAATTTAGCTTATTGGGAAGCACTGCTAAATTTCATTGACAAGTGAATACTGCAGAATGAAAAATGCAAATTTCAAGATAAAATTCCCGTCATTAAGGAATAACCCATTGAGAAACGGTAAGAAGAATCTGGTCTTATCGATTTTAATCGTGGTTCTTACGACGGGTATCAGTTACGCAAAGGATTTGGAGGTGAAAAAAAAAGCAGGGAAATATGATGTCGAGGTAAAAATTGACAGGAATCCTCCGATCGTTGGCGACAATTCCATTGAAATTGAGATTAAAAAATCCGGGAACTCCGTTACCGATGCCAAGGTGTTAATCAATTATTATATGCCGCCCATGCCCAGGATGGCGCCGATGAGCTATAAGACCGACGCGAAACTAAAAAAAGACAAATACAAAGCAAAGATGAATTTCATCATGGCCGGCCCCTGGTATATTTCCATCATCATTAACCATGAAGGGAAGATATCCACCACAAAATTTAATATAGATGCCCAATAAATTTTATTTACATTCTTCCCTGCTCTCCTATCCTTCTCGCCATACCGATGCTCCTGCCGTTAATTTTCCTTATTTTGATCAACATCCCGCTCGTTCATGTTCGTAGAAAATCGCTCCATCTCCCCCACCCCTTGGCCAGAAGTTCCTATTTACTAACGGTATGATTGGCCAGCTTTTCCAGGGCGAAGACCAGGGCCGAGTGGTCCAGGTCGATGCCGCCCTGGGCGGCAACGGCGTTGAAGAGTTCCTGGGCTGTGGCGGTGTTGGGCAAGCTCATTCCCATGGAACGGGCCGCCTGCAAGGCCAGATTCAGGTCTTTTTGATGAAGACGGATGCGAAAGCCAGGGTTGAAGGTGCGTTTGATCATCCGCTCCCCATGTAATTCCAGGATGCGGCTCTGGGCAAATCCTCCAAGCAGCGCAGACCTGACTTTTACGGGATCGGCGCCGGCCTTGGAGGCAAACAGGAGAGCTTCGGCCACGGCCTCAATGGTAAGGGCGACGACGATCTGGTTGGCCACTTTGCAGGTCTGACCATCCCCATTGCCGCCGATACGGACGATGTTCTTCCCCATGAGTTCGAAGTAGGGCTTGATTTTTTCGAAGACCCCGGGGTCGCCTCCCACCATGATGGAAAGGGCGGCATTTTCAGCGCCCACCTGGCCGCCGGATACAGGGGCGTCGAGCATCTGCACTCCCATGGCCGACAGTCTTTTGGCAAATTCCTTCGTGGCGATGGGGGAGATGGAACTCATGTCCACCACAATGGAACCGGCCTTAAGTCCCTCTGCCAAGCCGTCTTTCCCGAAGAGCACGGCCTCTACATCCGGCGTGTCGGGCACCATAATGAAAATGATGCCGGTTTTTTCGGCCACCTCTTTGCTGCTCTTGCAGGCCACCGCACCTTTGGCCGCAAGCTCCTGAACCGCAGCGGCGTTAACGTCATAAACCATGACCTTGTGGCCGGCCTTGACCAGATGCCCCGACATCGGTTTGCCCATGATTCCCACCCCGATAAATCCAAGATCTGCCATGATTCTTATCCTCCCTTTTAATTCGTTTCCTCGTCGACTTTAAAATCAATGTAAGGCGTAGTTGGGCTTCCTCCGCCCATATTAAGCTTCGCTCCTATTATTTCAATCTTGGGCAATGGAAGCAACTAATTTCGTATCCATTCAGCGTTTTGAAAAGACACGCTAAATTTCATTGAAAAGTGAAAAAGGCCAATTGGAAAATGGAATTTTCTCTGTAAAACCCTAAACATTTTGAAATTTTCAATTTAATATTTGCATTTTGCATTATAGTTTAGCCAAATCTTTCTAAGGGCTAAAATGTTCCTGATTTCTACCAGCCTTTTCGGCCTATTCTCCATTTTGTCTCCGTAGTCTATTCAGGCTCGTTGCAGATCGTACCCCGCGGAATCGGAAGCTGGGGATATTCGCACTCCATGCGTTCGCTTTGCGGGAAAACCTTCGATCCGACTACACCTCGCCGAACCGCAGCACGGGCTTGATGGTGTCGCCGCGCTTGGCATCGGCAATAGCCCGGTTGATGTCACTGAAGTTATAGAACTTCACGAGGCGGTCAAATGGAAACTGCCCTGCCTGGTACAGCTCGATCAGTTTAGGGATAAAATTCTGCGGCACGGCGTCGCCCTGGATTATGCCGAGGGTTTTCCGTCCTTCCGGGAGAGAGTCCGTCCCGCTCTCGCCGGTCAGAAGCGCCACA
>JAOUFX010000547.1 GCA_029857975.1 Deltaproteobacteria bacterium
CATAAGGAAACTTGCGATAGACTCGGGGCCGGGCCAAAGAATCATAGAAATCCGCCAGGGTGATGATCTTGCCAAAAAGGCTGAGGTTCCGTTTGCGGGAAAGCTTGGGGTATCCGCTCAGGTCGAATTTCAAATGATGTTCAAAAGCCCCGTGGATCATGCGGGCCGAAAGTTCTCCCCATTCTTTGACTCGCATGATGGTTTCCGCTCCGAAAACCGGGTGGCGACGAATGGCGGCCCAATCCTGCGGCGTCAATTTCTCGGGCTTGTTTAAAATTTCTATGGGAATTTTTATTTTGCCGATGTCGTGAAAGATGCCGGCCATCCCTAAATGGGAAAGGAGCTTTTTAGGAATCCCGATCCGCTGCCCTAAGGCGATCGCGTAAATCGCTACATTGACCGAGTGATTGAACGTGTACTCATCATAGTTCTTGATATTCGCCAGGCTGAGCATTGTCGAATCATCCTGCATGATGGAATTTACGGTATTCTCCATCAGGTGCTTGGCCTTGCGGATATTGACCATTTTTTGTTTTTTTACCCCTTCGGCCATTTCCCGAACTAAATTGATCGAGTGGAAGTAAATTTTTTTAGCTTGTCTTTTTTGTTCATCTGAGCTGGCGATTTCCTCTTGGCTGATAAAAAACTCCAGCTTGCCCGCGACAATATTCTGGATGCGGCGGACTTCCAGCTGCTTGTTGATGAAAAGATAATTGCTTTCATTTTTTTCTTCCAAGGGAGCAAGGAGGTATATGAAATCTCTCAGCTCTTCTTCCCCGACCTCGGCGGCGAATTCGATTTCCCCGATGCACTTTTTAACCATTTCCTGGGAAAAATTCTTCAGGACGGAATACTGATCGGCCTTCATGGGCATGCGGATTTTGTTGAAGAAGAAGGTATCGCGGATGATTTTTAAAGAGAGGGCGCCCTCGGCCTGGATGAAGGCGTTGATTATTTGGAAAAGGTCTAAAGTGAGTTTATTGATATGAACATTGTTGCGGTTATAAAAATCTGCGGCCTTGAGCAGGCGATAAAAACGAATGATTAATTCGGCTCCCAGCTTCGCCGGGAGGCTCTCCTGACTGGAAGCAAGGGGTTCTCCTTTGGCCGCTGGCAGTTCCGCTCCTTTATCCAGTCCCCTTTCCTCAGTCATCGGCTTCTACCCTTTCAGACCCCATATCGTCTCTTGGCTTCCAAGCACGCCTGGCGGATGCTTTCCTCCCGCGAATTGGCTCCCGATTGCAAAACAGCTTTCGCTTCCGGGGTTCCGATCAAGGCCAGGGAACAGGCAGCTCCCAGGCGCACTTCATCCTTCACTCCCCCGCCAAACCAGCCCTTGTGTTCCAGAATCTGCCGGAGGGGCTGAACGGCCTCATTGGAACCCACGCTTCCCACGGCCTCGAAGAACGCCTTCACTTCGTAGGGATCTCTTCTGGAGAAATCTTTCGTCTGGATTACCTCTAAGAGCGCTGGTAGACTCGCCTTTTTTCCCACCCGGCCCAGGCTGATGCCGGCCATGCTGCGGATCCGCAGGTCTTGGTCTTTTAATGCTCTGGTCAGCAGGGCGGTGGCCCGTGGACCGCCGATCAGGCCCGCTGACTGCACTGCCTCTCTGCGCACGCGAGGTTCACTGTGGTTGTATGATTTCTGAATATAAGGCATGGAAGCTTCCTGCCCGATTCGTCCCAGAATATAAACTAAATTCCTGACCAGATACCACCGGGGGTCATCCATAAACTGGGTGATGAAATCGCTCCTCGTCTTGCCGAGTTCACCGACCACGTCACAGAGCATACGCCGGCCTTTGGAATTGTTCAAATCCCCCAAGACCTTGATCAGCCCCGACACGGCATTGGGCTGCAGAAGAAGCAGATAGGCGCTCATTTCCTGCAGGCGGAGATCGATTCCCTTTTCCAGAATGATTCCAATTTGCCGGGTGTGCTCTTGATCTCCCAAATTTTCCACAAAATGCTGAATCGTTTGCACCTGCCAGTCCTGCAATTGGTAGGTGTTGAGAATGATGTGGACCCGGCTGAGAAGATCCCTGGCTTTTTGGAATTCTCCTACGATCAGGAGCGCATCCAGGAGTTTTTGCAGGATGCGGATGGCATCCTGGTAGGGTTCCGTTTCTTTCTCAAAAGCCATGATTTCGAAGATGATATCAACGACTTGGAAAATAAAATGCGGATTCAGTTCCCCTTCTACTTCCTTCCGCAGAGACTCCAATTCTTCTGGCGTTAAAAAGTATACCCCGGCAGGTCCACTGGCAGGTTCTTTCCCTTTTCCGAAAGTTTCCCAATCAAAATCGAATTCCCCTCCGGCTGCTTCTTCCTCAAAATCTCCCCGGGCGCTCGTCGGCATGGGTTCAGAATTTACACCTTGGCGCAAATCTTCCCGCGTTTCCGGAATCAAAACCGGCGTTTCTTCCAGAAATTGGTCGGTGGCCAAGTAACTGATATGAATAAAATCCTTTTCCCAGATCAGCGTTATCAGATCATCTTCAAATTCATTGATGTTGTCCCGTTGGATAATAATATCGGCGAGTCCCTTGATCTCCCATTCTTCGATGCCTTCCATAAACCGGAGTTCCCGCATTCCGTCTTTAAAGAAAAGGAAAGGCAGGCTGCCTTGCAACTCCCGATCTTCATATACGATTTTACCCTTGAAAGAAAAATCGTACTCCCCGATTTCTATAGCCAAGGAATTATACATTTCCAAATAAGTTTGAAATCGCCTGAAGAGTTGCTCCTGCATTCCCAGCAAGGCGGGATTGTCCGCCGGGTATAGGCGAAAGGCTTTGATGGTTTTTAAGAAAACATTGATTACATCTTTAGCCTGAAGAAACTCTTCATCGACAACCCGGACCTCGGAGCCCGTAATTGCAGGACCCATCGGGGGGTTCTTCTTTTCTTCAGCCGTCATTTCTTGTTTCCTTGGTAAGGGAATCAAAAATCCATAGTTTCTTGAACTTCCTCATCGATGCCTTCAAGCTGCGCAGTTTCAACTCCGGCATCGCCCACCATTATTTTCTATTCTCGAGGGTACCCCGTTCAATTTTTCTCCATCTAAGCATAAATTTCCCTTCAAGTAAAGACCCTAAAACTATTGGAATTTATCTATTACCTAAATTGAGCGATTTTTTTTACACCGCAGAGATCTCAGAGAATAATTTCATCGTTAAAAAACAAAATAAGCTCAATCTTTTCTCTGTGTTCTCAGCGAATAAATTCGCCAGATAGAATATTGTGTTGTTTTCACTATTTTATCTTAATTTTCCTCTGTGCCCTCTGTGGTGAATCTCCTTTTTTAGGTCTTACCTAAACGGAGCGATTTTTAAACTACAGAGAATATAGGGAATAATCTAATTATCCAAGAAA
>JAOUFX010000548.1 GCA_029857975.1 Deltaproteobacteria bacterium
ATCAGGCCCTGACCTTTGCGCAATCCAGGGAAGAGATTCTTCCCTTTGCAGTTTCAGTTGCGGGACCGGGTTGTTGGGAAATCCCGGAGATAGGCCGGGCAATGAGGTTCGAGATATTAACCTCCCCTCCCCGAGTTAGGCCGAAAAGCTCTTCCTGGGTGGCCTTGCTGGATTTCGATAAAGTGGCTTTCCCTCTGACCATCCGTTCTTTTCGGCCTGGGGACCGCTTGCAGCCTCTGGGTATGGAAGGGGAGAAAAAAGTAAAAGACCTGTTCATCGATTGTAAGATCCCGGCAACCCAGCGCAAAAAAATCCCCTTACTTTTCAAAAACGGTCAACTTCTCTGGATTGCGGGCTTACGCCTCGACCAACGGGTTCGCCTGCAGCCGGAAACCCAAAAAGTGCTGAGGGTAGAGCTTATTTAATCTCCATCCGCCAACTGCTTTTTTCATTGTGACAATCTTTAATTTGTGCTATAAATAACCATAGATTATTTGACGATTCATTTCAATCCACTGAAGGAACTGCAGAGGAAGAAATTTATGGGGGGAAAAACTTTGAGCCCCTTTTATAAGAACTTAGCTCTTTGGCTGGTTATCAGTTTGATGATGATTCTCCTCTTTAATCTTTTTAATCAACCACGCACCTCCCAAGAAAAAATAATTTTCAGCGAATTTTTAGTCGCTTTAGAACGGGGAGAAGTAAAAGAGGTTACCGTTCAGGGACATAACCTCTACGGCCGTTATGCCAACCGGAAAGAATTCAAGACCTATGCTCCCAATTATCCTGACCTGATCAAAGCCCTGAGGGAAAAAGGGGTAAAAATCTCGGCCAAGCCTGAAGACGATTCCCCCTGGTATATGACCCTGTTGATATCCTGGTTTCCGATGTTGCTTCTGATCGGCTTTTGGATTTTTTTTATGCGCCAGATGCAAGCTGGCGGCACCAAAGCCATGTCCTTTGGCAAAGCCAAGGCCAAACTGCTCACGGAAAAACAACAAAAGATGACTTTTGTTGATGTAGCCGGAATCGAAGAATCGAAGGAAGAACTGCATGAAATCATTGATTTTCTCCGCGATCCCAAAAAATTTACCAAATTGGGGGGACGGATTCCCAAGGGGGTTCTGTTGGTAGGGGCCCCCGGAACCGGTAAGACGCTTTTAGCTCGGGCCATCGCAGGGGAAGCCAACGTTCCCTTCTTTTCCATCAGCGGTTCGGATTTTGTGGAAATGTTCGTGGGCGTGGGCGCCTCCAGGGTCCGGGATCTTTTTATTCAGGGGAAAAAGCATGCTCCTTGTATTATCTTCATCGATGAAATTGACGCGGTGGGCCGCCATCGGGGAGCTGGACTCGGGGGAGGGCACGACGAGCGCGAGCAGACTCTCAACCAACTATTGGTGGAAATGGATGGATTTGAATCCAACGAGGGAGTGATTATTGTAGCCGCTACCAACCGACCTGATGTTTTAGACCCTGCCCTCCTGCGCCCAGGGAGGTTTGACCGGCAAGTCGTGGTTCCCCGGCCCGACGTCAAAGGACGGGAGGAAATTTTAAGGGTCCATACGCGCAAAACTCCCTTAGATGAGAATGTAAACCTTTCCGTGCTTTCCAGAGGCACTCCAGGTTTCACGGGGGCGGACTTGGAAAATCTGGTCAACGAGGCAGCCCTTTTGGCTGCGCGCCGGGGCAAAACCAAATTGGAAATGGATGATTTCGAATCTTCCAAAGATAAGGTTCTGATGGGGGTGGAACGCCGGACAATGATTATCAGCGAAGAGGAAAAACGCCTTACCGCTTACCATGAGGCGGGCCACACTCTGGTAGCCAAATTTCTCCCCGGTGCTGACCCCATTCACAAAGTAACCATTATTCCCCGGGGTCGGGCCTTAGGAATAACCCAGCAACTACCCGCGGAAGACAAACATACCCTTTCCAAAGAATATATTATTAACAAGATTGCCATTTTTTTGGGGGGGCGGGCTGCGGAGGAACTGATCTTGAATACCCAGACCACTGGAGCTGGGAATGACCTGGAAATGGCCACGGAGTGGGCCCGAAAAATGGTCTGCGACTATGGAATGAGCGATAAAATAGGGCCTCTTACTTTCGGTAAAAAAGAGGAACATATTTTTCTCGGGCGGGAAATTGCTCAACACAAAGATTACAGCGAAAAGACCGCTGTAGATATCGACACCGAGATCAAGCGGATCGTTTTAGAAAATTATGACCGGGCCAAGGATATAATTCTCCAGCATATGGAAAAGATTCATCACTTGTCGTCAGTTCTGCTGGAAAAAGAAGTCCTTGCCGGGGAAGAAATTGACCAGGTATTGGGATTAAAAACGTCCATTCCCGCATCTCCCCCCAAGGAATTGGTTCAAGAAGGGAGACTTCTTTAATAGAAGGGCAAAAGATTAAGGGCCAAGGGTTGCGTTCTTTCTCTGCCCCGGTCTCTTGACCTTTGGCCCTTATTTTTTATTTATTCACCGCCGAGAACGCAGAGAGCGCCGCAATGAACCCTCTTTTTCTCCGTTTTCGCAAAAAAAACTATGACCTTTCCCAGCGCACGCTCATCATGGGCGCGTTGAATGTTACCCCGGATTCTTTCTCCGATGGAGGTGTCTTTTTCGATCGGGAAAAGGCGGTAGAACAAGGGTTGCGGTTGGCCCAGGGGGGAGCCGACATCCTGGACATTGGCGGGGAATCGACCCGACCAGGGACGAAACCGTTAGAGGAAGAGGAAGAAATCCGGCGGGTCATTCCGCTCATCCAAACCTTGAATCAGAAGATTGACATTCCGATCTCCGTGGATACGCGGAAGGCGCGCATAGCGGAAAAAGCCCTGGAAACAGGGGCGGAAATGATCAACGACATCAGCGCCTTGAGGTTCGATGAACGCATGGCCGAAGTGGTGGCGAGGTGGAAGGTTCCAGTGGTTCTTATGCACATGCGGGGCAATCCGGAAACCATGCAGCTCGATACCCATTATGATGATTTATTAGGAGAGATTCTGAGTTTCTTCAGGGAGCGAGTGGCCTTCGCCGAATCCCGGGGAATTCCTGCAGACCAGATCGTTTTAGACCCAGGGATTGGTTTCGGAAAGTCATTGGAAGAACAGCATAACCTGATCCTTTTAAAATATCTCCAAAATTTTAAGGTTCTGGAAAAACCTTTGCTCATCGGAACTTCCCGAAAAGCTTTTATCGGTAAAATACTGGGACTTCCCCCCCAGGAAAGAGAAGAGGGGACGATGGCTACGGTGGCCGTGGCCATTCTCAACGGAGCGAACATCGTGAGGGTACACGAAGTGGAAAGAATGCGCAGGGTTGTACAGGTTATCGACGCGGTGCTACGCTGCACCCTTCGAATCCCACTT